>CAZZCL010000030.1:0-16067 GCA_964652295.1 uncultured Chthoniobacterales bacterium | reverse complement strand
CCGACAAACGCGCCGCCGTGTATCAGTTCGACGTCACTGTGGACGGTCAGAAGGCGGTTGTTACCGAGACCGTCCTCGATGAAGCGCTGTTTGCCAAGGTCCCGAATCCCGTGCCTCCAGACGCGTTGATCGAAGTCGAGGCCCAGGACGACAGCGGCATGATCATCATCAACGCGTTTCCAGTAAGTGAAAGCGGTGACGTGCCGCCGGACGCGCAGCAGGCCGTGAAGATCATCCTCGGCCAGCAAGGAGAATCTTCAGTGCGTCTCAATGCTACTATGGACAATCAGCCATTGGCTCCAGGGCGTTACGGACTCAACATCGTGAGCGCCGGGGAAACGTCCAGAGTCATGATCGTGGTGGAGTGAGGTGTGCGGGCGTAGCTTGTGCCCTGCAGGTCGCCCCCCCGCATGCGCGTCTGCGTGGAGAGAGCCGCAATTTTGTTCCGCAATCTTTCTTTGAACCTGCGCCGGTTTGAGCGCATCCTGCTCTTATGGCAGGTGAGCCGCCCAATGCTATGCCGGTGATCCTGGGCGAGGATCTTTGCGCGTTACGAGCCGCCATGCATCGAAGCGTTGAGGAGGCTTCCCCCAGCGGTGGAGGGCGCCACGCAACCATCCATCGCCTGCGAATCGCCATCAAGCGCCTTCTCGCACTGGCCGATCTTTCCCGCCCGCTCACAGGTCGGCAATCCGCGCGGCGCATTAAAGAGCAGCTCCAAACGCTTGCGCACGAATTGTCCACCGCAAGGGATGCCGAAGCTTTGCGTAAAACGCTCGGAAAAATCGGGGCGCACGCAGCGCCACCAAACAGTTTGCAAACTGGGTTCAGACTCCGTCGCGCAGCCACACTGCCGACGCCTGACCAGCTGGAGACCACTCTTGATCGGTTGCGGGATATTGTTGGCAGCATGGAGCACAGCCTACTAACCGGCACCACAGTAACGGATCCACTCGTCATTCATAACCAACTCCGGCAGCGCCTGCGGAAATCGTGGAAGCGTGCCCGGCGGCGTTTCGAAGCCTGCGCGTCCGCGCACAACTCCGCAGATCTGCATGAATGGCGTAAGGCTGTGAAACGTCTCCATTACCAGTGCACCGCACTCCCGCTGCCGGTGCCACCGGGTGGATCGCTTGCGAAGCTGGGTTCGGAACTTGGCGATTGCAACGATCTGCACCTGCTCGAGAGCGAATTGCACCGCAACCGCGAAGATCCACCAGTGGCGGCGCTGGAAACAATTGCGAACAGCCTGCGAAATTTGAAAGCCGCCAGAGCGATTACCCGCGGGCGCCGACTGTTTGAGCGTCGTTGCCCGTTTTGAATGGGCAGGGCTCGTGGGAAAGAGCGAAAGAATTAAAGCCGCGAACCTGCCGGGTGAGAGCTGCCCAGATCAAGGATCAGGGCGTGCACATGGCGCTCGATGCTAGGCAGGGCTTCCTCTACCGTGGCGGCATGCAGATCCGCAACACGCCAGTAATCCACCCTGCTTTCCCATTCCGGAAACAGCAAGGCCATCATTGGCCGATGCTCGATCTCGTCCAGAACGATGATACGATCAGCATGCTCGAAATCTGTCGTGCCCACCTGAACGCGGAGCGGTCCCGTGCAATACTCAGGGATGCTCCGAGCGAGCAAAGCGCTTTTTGTAAATGGCGAAAGCTCAACGGCCGTCGGTCCGACCTGATCGATTGCGAGACCCCTTGAGAACGCCCGCCATCCAAGGTTCCGCGCCTCGGCGGAATGGTTGAACACCGCCTCAGCAAAGCGGCTGCGATAGTAGTTGCCCGTGCAAACGAACAGACAACAGGGCGACTGTGGCAAAGCGTGAGAGCGCGATGGATTCATTGTGGGCGCTGAATGAGGAGACTGGACGGGTCGTTGGGTTGGCCGTGCAGAAACACGGGTGGCGGCGATCGATCAATCAGCTCCATACCATCCACCCGAAACTCCGGATAAAACCCGTTGCTGGCCGGCTCATAAACCGTCTCGCCGGTAAACGCACCGCGCAGCCGGTATTCCGCGCCGTCATCCGTACCGATGTTATTCGATGCGCGATCCGGGGCGTAAACCTGTTGTTCGTTTAACATGACAAGCTGTGCCGCATGCCATGGAGCACCGGGTTCCTTCACGTAGCCCCAGAATTTGTACTGCCTCTTGTAATAGCGCCTGCCAACGAAATAATCGCCCGGAGGCTCGGCAGCGACCCGCGCCGCAATTTCAGCCCGAAACGGGTTTGGCCCGCCGCCGCGATAACCCTCCGGACGCCCCATCTGCAGGGCAGCCAGATCGACGGGTGCCACGCAACCGCAGCTCAACCATGCTGCGCAAAGACCCAACAGTGAGACGGCGTTCAGACGTTTCGCAGCGCGCGGGTTGACGTGGTTGCTCGGGTCACTCACAGAAGGCCGATGTCTCATGCGTTCTCCCTGAGTTCTGCCTGCGCAAGAAACGGGCTCAGCCATTGCGCAAGGTCTTCTTCGCCGTCCGGTGGAGTCTCGGGTGCGTCAAAGAGCCACCAGCACTCTGTGTGGGACGTGGATTGTCCGGGCGCCAAAGTTGCCAGCGGTCCGAGGGTCTCGACCTCAAGCATGCCACCCGTGGTGAAGGTTTCGAAGTTGCAACCCAGATCGGGATAAGAAGCGTCCGCATCGTGCTCAACGGTCTTGAGGAATAAGGCGTCTTCCGAATGGCAGCCTACCCAACCCTCGGTGTGTGCCAGCCCGAGTTTTGTCGGCGCTGCGTGCCCGGCCTGTTCGTCCAGGCGAATAAACCGTCTTCCGAACCGCCAGCGAGGATCGGTGAGGTCTGTGTAAGGCCATGCGACCATGAGACGGTTTGGCAGCAAATCCCGCGGATGTGCGCCCACCGGCGGCAGCGGGATAATCTCGCGGGCACCGGCGGGCATAACCGTCAGACCCCAGGAGGCAGTTTCGCACGGCTGAGATCCCTCGTTGCGGAGGGTGTGGACAACCTCGACGCACGGACGCCTTTCGTGCAGGCGGACGCGCAATTCCTTGGCAAGTCCACTCACCGCGCCTTTAGGATTTGTGAACAGCGCCGTTTCCGTCCCTGCTTCATGCGATACAGCGAGATTATCCAGCTCGTAAGTCGATACCGGATCTTCGGGTGCAGCCCAGAGGCGGTGCCCACCGCGGATCCGCCATTCTTCTTCGCCTGTGTGTCCGGCTTCGGCATCGAAGATTTTGAAGACGTTGCGCCCGGTTTTGGTCCGGAAAGAAATGATGCGCGGCCCCACGTCGAGGGTCACAACCAGCTCGACGGCACCGTTGCTCATGCGCAGTGTGCGATCCCAACCCAGAAACGGTACGATTTCCTGTTCGATCATGTCAGACGCGCACTTATATCGCCGTCTGCATTCTGTCGAGCGCGGCTTGCACCACATCGCGCCCTTCCCGAGCGGGTGGACGGTAACCGTCCGGATCGATCTCGACCGGGAAATAGCCGCACGCTCTGACTCCCGCGATAAGACGTGCCGCAGCCTCGGCCGCCACGGGCATCTCGGCGCACGCAATTTGGATGCGGGCGGCAGGCAACGCGTGCGTCGGAGCAATATGACGCACGCGAAACTCACGAAATCCTTCGGCGCGTACAGCATTCTCTGCCGCTTCGATCATGGCAAGCGCCTCACGCGTCACGGGTGTTCCATGCGGGATCCGCGAACTTAGGCAGGGTTGCGCCGGCGTATCCGCCGTGGGTAGCCCGAGCGCGCGCGACGCTTCGCGAATCTCGGATTTGGAGAGTCCTGCCTCGCGGAGGGGTGCGAGCACTGCAAACTCCTCTGCTGCGCGTGCGCCCGGCCGTACACTGTGCGCATCGTCCGCATTTTCGCCGTAGGCGATTGCGCGAAACCCGCGTGTGCGCGCAAGGCCGTCGAGATGCTGAAAAAGTTCCGCCTTGCAGAAATAGCAACGGTTGAGCGGGTTGGCGGCGTAACGGGCGTCGTCGAGTTCGCTGGTCAAAACCGTCTCAACTTGTGCATCCATCTCCTGCGCCAACACCAACGCATCCGCCAGTGCGAGCCGCGGCAGGCTTGGGCTGTCTGCAATGACGCCCAGCACGGCGTCCCGTCCGAGAGTCCGGCGGGCTTCCGAAAGAAGGTACGCGCTGTCCACCCCGCCCGAGTACGCCACAACCAGAGGCGCATGAGCGCCTAGGATGGCGCGCAGCGCGGTTAATTTGCATGGAGTGCTCATAGCGCAGCCATCTTAGCGCGACAAAGCCCGACGCGCCACCCCCGCCACCCAAGGGCACGCCGCTCTTGCCGGCGGCGCACAACCCGGCGAGGTTGACTTCGCTGTGTCTCACGCCTTCGCATACCTTTTTGAGCGTTACCCGTCCTTCGTCCAGGTGTTCTGTTATCGAGAAGTGTCGGGGATGCAGGCGCAAAAGATGGCGCCGGCAATTTTTTCGGTGCGGGAAGCGGAGGGGGGCGGGTTTGAAACCCACGCTGGCCAGCGGCAGGGCGTCGTGTATTTGCCCCGCAAAGAAAAGCTTTCCCGTGAGGTTCGTGATCTGGCAGAGCGCAAACGCATTCCGCGCACCATCCTCCCGCAAATCCAACAGTGGGGGGCGGCGCCGGATAAACAGCGCCTTTACGAAGCCGCGTGGATAGGATACCGGCTGCGCCGCCTTGGAGTGCGGCATGTGCACGCCCATTTCGGCGGGCTGGCAGCGCGTACCGCTCTCTGGATCAAACGGTTCTATGGCATCGCCTACAGTTTCACCGGGCATGCCAACGATATTTTCGTTCCCGCCGACCTTCCCGTAAGCGCCGCAGATCTCATCGGCAACGCCGCGCTTGTTGTCACTGTCAGCGATTACAGCGCCACCCGCCTTCGTGAGGCGCACCCCGACTCCGCCGCGCGGATTCATCGGGTTTATAACGGTATCGATCCTTCGGCATTCCGCTCCGGCAACCCCGCGCTGGCCGCTCCGTACATCGTTTCCGTCGGGCGGCTTGTCGAGAAAAAGGGGTTTGCCGACCTGATCTCTGCGTGTGCCGTTCTCCGTGAGGAAGGCACAACTTTCGAGTGTGATATTGCCGGGGATGGCCCCCTCGAGCCCGAGCTTCGCCAGCGCATCGGCGATGCGGGCCTCCAGGACTGCGTCCGATTGCTTGGAGCCATGTCGCAGGATGATGTGCGCGTGCTTTTGGCTCGTGGTCGTGTATTCGCGCTTGCCTGCGCAGAGGAGAAATCCGGTGGGATGGATAACCTGCCCACAGTTATCACCGAGGCCATGCTCGCCGGTCTTCCCGTGGTGTCGACCCGGCTCGCCGGGGTGCCCGAGCAGGTTGTGGATGGCCGGACCGGACGCCTTGCCGCTCCGGGCGACGCCAAAACGTTCGCAAGAGATCTCGCTGCGTATCTCCAGGATCCCGCTTTGGCCGCCGCGCATGGCGTTGCCGGGCGGCTTCATGCGGAACGCACCTTCGACCTTGCGCGATGCGTCCGCCGTCTGAAACGGTTGCTCTGTCGTTACGGCCGGGCGCGCCCGGCCCTGAGAGCCATTGCGACCGATCCCCGGCTCGCTCTATGCAGGCTGGGTCTCTGGACAGGCGGTTGAGCGCATGGAATTTCTCCTGCCTGGCATTGCGGCGTTAATTTACCCGTTCGGCGCCATCTTCATCAAGAGAGCTATAGATCTTGGAGTTGGACCATGGCGCACTGCGTTTGTCTCCAACACCTTGATGGGCATCGTAAATCTCGCGTTGCTTACGACAGTTCGCACTCCGTTTCCCGTGGAAGTCATCCTACCCGCAGCACTCACGGGCGGGCTGTTTTTTCTCGGGCAATTGTTCACCTTTCTGTCATTGACGCGAGGCGATGTATCGCTGGCCACACCGGTTCTTGGAACCAAGGTCGTGTTTGTGGCATTACTCACCGCCCTGCTCCTGCGGCAGCCACTTTCCCCTTTGGTTCAGGCCGCCGTTGTTGTCACCACCGCAGGGGTCGTTCTGCTTCAGTGGGGTCGCGCAGAGAAAGGGCGTCACCCGCTGCGCACCGTGGTGCAGGCTGCGCTCGCCGCGTTGTTCTTTTCCTGTACGGACATCTCCGTTCAGGAGAACGGTCCCCGTTACTCTCCCGGTTGGTTTGTGCCCATGATGTTCGGTTTTGTCGCGCTCTACAGCATTCCGATGATGCGATTGTTCTCACGGCCGTTGCACGAAACGCCCAAAGCCGTCCGGCGCACACTCTATTTTGGAGCGTTTCTTTTTGCATTTCAGGCCATGATCCTCGCCGTGTCGTTCAGTCACTTTGGCCAGGCCACCGTGCAGAATGTCGTCTACAACTCGCGCGGGCTCTGGAGCGTGATGCTTGTCTGGCTGCTCGGCCGGCAGCTGGGTTCGACAGATCAGCGTGCGGAATCCGGTGTGATGATCCGCCGCCTCATCGGTGCTGCCCTCATCCTTTCCGCAATCGGCCTTGTTCTGGCCTGAAAGGCGACAGTGAGACAATGACGGGGTGCATCCCATCTGCCTCGGCTCGCGTTGCCCGCTTGCTTTCGCGTTGTGCCTCCTGCTTTGCATCCCAGCGCACTTTGCGCAA
Source organism: uncultured Chthoniobacterales bacterium (assembly GCA_964652295.1). Classification (GTDB taxonomy): domain Bacteria; phylum Verrucomicrobiota; class Verrucomicrobiia; order Chthoniobacterales; family CALDSX01; genus CAZZCL01. Next base: position 9,498 of record CAZZCL010000030.1, on the reverse strand, counting down.
GGTTCCCGCCCCAATGGCTCTGCGCGCTGAACATTGCTGGAAAGAAAAAACCGCGGACGGTCTCAGGCGCGAGATTCGCGCTTCGCGCTTCGGTGGGGAATGGAAGCTGCAATCCAAGCTCTCGGGAGAAGAACGCTGGACATATCATTCCCCGCCCGCGACCGCCGATCTTCAAGCGTTGTTGGAACTTGTGAAACGAAAGTATCAGAGACGCCGCGCATCCCACGACGATGTGATGTCCATAGAAAGACTCTTAAAACAAAAGTGAACACCCTCGAAAAATCACTGCTCATTGAGCAGGAACGCAACCATGTCTGGCATCCGTTCACCTGCATGCAGGAATGGAACGACCCCCTGCATGAGCCCCTTGTGCTGGTCCGCGGGCAGGGCGCGTGGGTGTATGACATCGACGGGCTCGGCTATATCGACGGCAATTCCTCCATCTGGACCAACATCCACGGCCACAAGCATCCGTACATCGATGCTGCCATCAGCGCGCAATTGGACCGCTTCGCGCACGTGTCCTTTCTCGGCGCCACACACCCCGGTGCAATCGAACTCGCGACGCGCCTCGCCGCGTTATGGTCTCCCGGCAAGGCCTCGCGCGTATTTTATTCCGACGATGGCTCCACTGCCATCGAAGCCGCCCTCAAGATCGCCCTTCAATACTGGCAGATTCGCGGTCGGCCCGAAAAGCATCGGTTCGCGGCATTTCAGCACGCCTACCATGGAGATACCGCCGGGGCGTCCAGCCTTGGGGCCATCTCCGCATTTCATGATCGCTTCTCGGCAATTCATTTTCCCACCGTCCGCGTTTCGTCCATGGACAACCTCCGTCAGCTCACGGCTCTCGAAAGAAACACCCTTGCCGCTGTGGTCATTGAGCCATTGATCCAGGGTGTCGGTGGAATGCGACTCTGGCCGCAGGGTCTTCTCGTAGATCTGCGCGAATGGTGCACGGAACACGATATCCTGCTCATTGCCGATGAAGTGCTGACTGCATTCGGACGGACCGGCTCTATGTTCGGATGCCAGAAGGAAGAGATCCTCCCGGATCTAGCCGCCTTCGCAAAAGGGTTGACTGGCGGTTATCTTCCGCTCGCCGCGACCATGGTGCGCGAAGAGGTGTTCGACGCGTTCGTCGGTCCGCACGATTCCGGGCGCACCCTTTTTTATGGGCATAGTTACACTGCCAACGCACTCGGTTGTGCCGCTGCGTTGGCGAGTCTCGATGTGTTTGAGATAGAGAACACGCTCGGATACCTGCCGGAAAAGGCCGCCCTGCTTGCCACCGGCCTTGCAGCGCTTGCCGCTCATTCACCCCATGTTCGGGAGATTCGCCAGATCGGATTGATCGCAGGAGTTGAACTCCAACCTTCCCGACATGTCGACCGGACCGGGGCGCGCGTGTGTCTCGCAGCCAGAAAGCACGGACTGCTCACCCGCCCGATCGGCGACACCATTGTTCTCATGCCTCCGCTCAACATCGGCGAGCAGGAACTCCTGCAGGCTGTGCAAGCCATCGGCCTCGGCATCCGGGAAGTTTGCGGCCCCTAAGCGTGCGTCGTACATCAGGTCGGTGACCTGATATGATCGCAGGTGCCGGCCCTGCGCCAAAGGCTGGGGGCGAAGGCGCGGTGAGTCTGAGCGGGACGGTGTCTGTCAGCCTATCGAACGTTGGTGTCGTCGAGATCCGGCAGCTTCGCTTCAATGGCTTCCCTCATGGTTTCGTACTGCGGCGGCAGACGAAGGTGTGTGCCAAGTTCAGCAGGCGATTCGTCAATTCCAAACCCCGGACCGGATGTGGCCACTTCAAACAGGATTCCGTTGGGTTCGCGGAAATAGATGGAGCGGAAATAGGTGCGGTCCATCACCGGGGAAACATGCATTCCGCGCGAGACGAGATCAGTGCGTAATGCCAGCTGTTCCTGCTCCGCAGCGATGTCGAACGCGACATGATGCACCGTCCCGGCGCCCTGCAATCCGGATGGTCCGGCGGCTTCCACAACATCCACAAGACGACGTGCTCCGGGCACCCCGGAGACGTACCGTGTCCGGTTCTCGATGCGAACGAGTTCTTCAAACCCCATGACACCGGTCAGAATCGCTGCGGTACGTTCTGTTCTTCCTACCGTAGCGGTTACGCTATGCAATCCTCGGATGGCATCAGTGGGGTCAATGCCAGACGCCCCCCAGATGCCTCCGGCGTTTGGGGCGTCCGCTGTGGTAGTGCCCACGATTTCGAGTGGCATACCATCCGGATCGGAAAACCTGAGCACCGGTTCACCGAATCGCGCTTCTTCCATCACGCCTTCGGCGGCGAGACGTTTACGCCAGAAATCCAACGCTTTGGGCGGCACCGCAAATGCCGTTGCCGTAATCATGCCGAGGCCGGTCCGACCTTTTGGGACGTCCTGCCATGGAAAGAATGTCAGGGTGCTGCCCGGAGAACCGGTCCTATCGCCATAATAAAGATGGTATGTAAACGGATCGTCGAAGTTGACCGTCTTTTTTACAAGACGAAGTCCCAACAATTCGGAATAGAAGCGGACATTGGCAGCAGCATCGCCCGCGATGGCTGTAACATGATGCAAACCCAGGATGGGAAACATGATGCGCTTACATCGGTGCGGGCGCCAGCGTCGTCAAACGCGCATGGACCGGGTCAACGTTGTCGGCCGCGCAATTCGATGAGTCGTTCCCGCAATCCAATGCCGGTGCGTGGCACGACAAGTTCAAGCTCCGGGCTTGCTTCACGCGGGAGTTCCGTGCCGGTGGCGATCCATGCTTTACCGGGGCCTTCGTAGGCGAGAACGTAATCTTCGGTCATTCCACGGAAAAACTGATATGTCACGGTGCTGGTCACATCGAGCGAAACAAGAACACTGCGACCGGCTTCGACGGGAGACGAAGCCACTGTGCGCGCCGGGAGCGCGCCACCTCCTGCGATGGGTTCGATGTCCAGTCGGATGCGGCCGGGGGCTGTTACTTCGGAAAACGCCACATTCAACGTGGCGGTTAAGTTGCCCGTGCGAGAGGCCTTCTCGATGACGTCGGCGAGTGCGGGTGGCAACGGCGGTTGCGTCCATGCCATCCGCAGGGCTACGATCCGGTCTTCGGCCAGCACCAGCGACTGGTCCTCCGTCCATGGCGCCACGCGTACCTCGGGCGGCACGGCCAAAAATATTGGGAGCACCTCCATACGCTGTCGGAATGCGGAAGTTGCGCGCTCCCGCGCGAGATTGCGCAACTGGAAAAGTTCCGTGGTGGTAAAATTGGCAGGCCCACCATTCACCGACTGGCCCTGGGAGACAGCTGAAAGCGATGCGGCACCGGGTGTTTGCGACATGGTCCCATGCGCAAAAGGCGGCAGGGCCGCTTCCGCAAAGGCCATTTGTACGGCGCCGGGAAGGGTCGGCATGAGACCGGTGGACCAGACCGCATGCTGAAGTGTCTTGAGATCGGGATGCGTATGCGTCGGACTCCATTGCGAGTGAACGCCGGTCGCGACGTCGGAACCCATTCCCGGGTCCCATGCATCAGACAGTTCCCCGGCCTCAACCTGCTGTGCAAGAGCCTGCAATGCCATGCGCGAAGCTTCCACGCCATCGGGACGCGATGCGGCATTTGCCGCGCCGATACTGCTGCCCTGAAGTCCTTGCGGGCTGTGATTGGGATTTGCAAGGCGCGACGCCGCGAACGCAGCAGTCAGGAGCAGTGCGCCGATGGCAACTGCGCGCCATGGCATAACGCCGCCTGAAGGCGGAGCCGACGGTATCGCGTCATCTGCCACCGCGTTTTCCGTGGTTTCCGTCGCGCCCACATCCGGTCCGTCTTCGGACGAGGGAAAAAGTTCGATCCCGGAGTGTTGCGCCCTTTCGCAGGCATCCATCAATTGTTCGAGTTGTTCCGGTGAAGCCGGGCGCAGATCGGGATCTTTGGCCATCAACCGGCTGAGCATGAGGGAAAATGTGACCGTCATATCCGCGCGTTGCTCCCTGGCCTGCGGGACTGGGGCGGAGACGTGTTGGCTCATGACGTCGAACCGCGAGTTGCCGTCGTACGGAGGAACACCTGTGGCGAGATGAAAGAGGGAGGCGCCAAGCGAATAATAATCGGAGCGATGATCGACTGTGCGTGCATCGCGCACCTGTTCGGGCGACATGTAATAGGGTGTGCCAAGACTGTCTCCGGTCATCGTCAACGAACTGAGCGTGTGATCCCGTTCGACGATCTGGGCAAGACCAAGATCGCTGATGCGGAGCATGCCATCGTGACCAAGCAGCATATTGTCGGGCTTGAGATCGCGGTGAACGATGCCCAGCGCATGGGCCGCCGAGAGGCCGGCGAGGGCCTGACGGCAGATGTTGACGCATTCGGATTCGGGAAAAATCCGCCCGTCACGCAGGGCGTCGCCGAGGCTGGGTCCTTGCACGAGTTCCATGGTGTAGTAATACAAATCACCGGATTGCCCGAAGTCGTAGATCTGCACCACATTGGGATGCTTGAGACGCGCCGCAGCACGTGCTTCCCGCGCAAACCGGTTCACGATGACTTCGTGGAGTGCCACGTGCGGATGCAGAATTTTGATTGCAACCGGACGGTCCAGCGAAATTTGCCGGGCGCGATACACGGCGCCCGTTGCGCCCGTCCCGATCTCTGCTTCGACGATACAACCGCCGACTTCCATGCCCTGAAGGGGATTGACGGAGTCGGCGGACGTGTCCATTTCGTGAACGGGGTTGGAACGACTGGCAAGGGATACTACACCAGGAACGGCAAACACCGCAAACAACGGATCGTTGCAATCGCTGCGCCCTTCCGTTGCGGGACAGTGCTTTTGAGCGTTTAAAAGTGTGCAAACGTGGCGGCGTGTTGACTCTTGCAACGCGCCGGAGGCAATGCGACGTAATCTGTTCGACCCGTCATGAAGCCGCGCAGCCTCTTTCAAAAAGTCTGGGATGCCCACAGTGTCCGCACACTGGCCAATGGCCAGACGCAACTCTTGATTGGGACACACCTGATCCATGAGGTGACCAGCCCTCAGGCGTTTGGGATGTTGCGCGATCTTGGGCTGAAGGTGCTCATGCCACATCGCACCTTCGCCACGGTGGATCATATCGTGCCTACGGATGAACGGCAGGAGCCGTTCAGCGATCCGTTGGCGGACGCCATGATCAAGGAGCTGCGTCGGAATTGCGAAGAGTTTGGCATTGAATTTTTCGATATCCTCAGTGGCAAACAGGGCATTGTACATATTGTCGGGCCGGAACAAGGCATCACGCAGCCGGGTACCACCATTGCCTGTGGCGATTCGCATACCTCGACGCACGGCGCCTTTGGTGCGATCGCGTTCGGCATTGGCACCAGCCAGGTGCGTGATGTGCTTGCTACGCAGACGATGGCGTTGGGAGAACTCAAAGTGCGCCGCATTGAGGTCAATGGGCGGCTTGCACCGGGCGTGTATGCCAAGGACGTGATCCTGCACATCATCCGCAGCCTCGGTGTCAATGGCGGCACCGGTTACGCCTACGAATACGCGGGCGAAGTGTTCGACGGCTTCAGTCTCGAGGAACGTATGACCGTCTGCAACATGTCCATCGAAGGCGGCGCGCGTGTCGGCTACGTGAATCCCGACGAGAAAACATTCGAATACCTGAAGGGGCGTCCTTACAGCCCGCGCTCCGGTGATTGGGAAGCAACGATGGAGCGTTGGCGTGAAGTGCGCTCAGATGAAGGTTGCGAGTATGACGATGTCGTGCGTTTCGATGCGGCACGAATCGAGCCTACGGTCACATGGGGGATCAACCCCGGCCAGGCCATCTTCGTGAATGAAACAATCCCGACCGTTGAAGCTGCTGCCGAAAACGACAAAGCCTCTGTGGCCGAAGCCTTGGAGCACATGAAGTGGACGGCCGGTGCACCAATCAAAGGCACGCCCATTCATGTGGCGTTCATGGGCAGTTGTACGAATGCGCGCCTGAGCGATTTTGTTGAAGTCGCCAAATATCTCAAGGGACGCAAAGTGGCACCTGGCATTCGCGCAATTGCGGTGCCCGGTTCTCAGGGCGTCTCGAAATTGTGTGAAGAGATGGGTATCGACGGCGTGTTTAAGGAAGCGGGGTTTGAATGGCGCGGCGCGGGCTGCTCGATGTGTCTTGCCATGAATCCTGATAAATTGAATGGCGACGAAATCTGCGCCAGCTCCAGCAACCGCAACTTCAAAGGGCGACAGGGCAGTCCCACGGGGCGCACCATTCTCATGAGTCCGGTCATGGTTGCCGCTGCGGCGGTCACCGGAAAAGTCAGTGATGCGCGCGAGATCTTCGGTGCCTGATCAACCTCCCCGATTTACTCCATGGCTCTTAAAAAAATCCTCGAAGTGCGCGGGCGCGCGGCGGTGTTTCCCGGCGATGACGTCGACACCGACCGCATTATTCCTGCGCGCTTCATGAAATGCGTCACATTCGACGGGCTTGGCGAGTATCTGTTTCGCGATGTGAGATTTGGTGCCGATGGAAATCCCACCTCCCATCCCATCAATCGTTCCGAGTTTCAGGGCGCTTCAATCCTACTTGTCGGCAACAATTTCGGGTGCGGAAGTTCGAGGGAGCATGCGCCTCAGGCTCTGTACCGGTTTGGTTACCGCGCCATCGTCGGCGAAGGATTTGCCGAGATCTTTTTTGGTAACAGCACAACGCTGGGCATGCCGTGTGTGACGATGCCGCGCGGGGACTCGGCGCGGCTGCGCAGCCTGGTGGAATCCGAACCGACCACCGAACTTGTCCTCGACCTGAAATCCTGTCGTTTACGCGCTGGCGCGCTCGAACTGCCGTTTGAACTTCGGGATTCCGCTCGCACAGCCCTGGTTGAAGGCCGTTGGGATGCCATCGGCGAATTGCTCGAAGGCGTGTCCCAAGTGAAGGAACGCGCCAAAACCCTGCCATACCTTTCGGCGGCCTGACCTCGCTGCGAAGCGTTGCGTGTGCCCCGTGAGGAGCGGTTCAACCGCCGAACGCTTCTTTGGCGCGGCGTACCACTTCTTCCGGGCTGACATCTTCCACCTGTTTGGCGAAGCACCAACGGTAACCGTAAGGGTCGCAGTGCGTTCCCCCCAGAAATAATCCCTGGGCTTTGTCAACGCCTCTGCCCCGGCAGCGATGGCCCGCTCGAAATCGCCGTCCACATCCTCGGTGCTCAGGGCGAACAACCACGACGTCATGACTCCCTCGGGCATGGCATCCGCCTGGCCGAGATCGGATTCGTCCGAGATATCAAGGTCCGATGATCCGATGCGAAATTCGGCATGCGCAACGCCGCCGTCGGGGGTGCTTTAGCGGTAGAGTTCTTCCGCTCCGAAAGCCTTCTTGTAGAATGCAAGAGATTCATCAGCGTTCTTTACAGTCAAAGAAACTGTGAGTGTGGGGCTGGCGTCCTGTGGCATGGTATGCAGTGTTCGAGATTGAGACTGTGTTACCTGTCGCTGCCCGGAGCGTCAAGGCGGGGAGAAACGCGTTCGCGGCCGCTTGCACGGCTATCGCCTTCTGCGTGCATTCCGCAGCCGGCGCGGTGGAACGGGCAGCTCCGGCCCCACCGGTGGTCTATGAGATGGAGTTGTCTTCCAAGGCGTCGCCGCGCGAAGTGGAGATGGCCGTGCGACGCATGGTCGCCGCCGCCGGGGGTCTGCGCCGCCCCGCAAACGCGGGAGAAGCCGCGGCGCCCGTGGGCACCGCCATTGCTCTCGATGCAGGCAGCGTAACGCCTGCATTGGCTCAGGCTTTGGTGAACGCAGTTGGCGGCGGAGCAATTGTGTGGGATCGCGACCGCGCTGCATTACAGGCTGGCGGATATCTCGACGCCCGGGGCAACGGGCTGCTGAAGAACGCGCGCGTGCGATGGTTGGACGGACCCGGCGCGTACGATCCCGGGGCGCCCTTGTTCGCACCGAGACCCGGCCGTTTGATCCATGGCGACAGGGAATTCATCGCATCCGGAGAGATCGACGCTGTCAGCACCACAAGCCATCTGTCGTTTCTGGCTTCATCCAAGGTGGATAGAATCGTTGTGGTTGCCACGCCCCGCGCTGCGCGGGGCGTGGGTTTGCATGGTGCCGTCGCTCAAGGGCTCATCGGTAACCTCGACAACTGGCGCAGATTTTACGCGGACGGAGGTGGCGCGGGATTGCTTGCGTTGTGGCAGGAATCCGGGCTGGCGCAGAAAACAGTTTTTGCGTTGCTCGACGCCCGCGTCGTGCAGATCGCCGGGGGGCCGCGGCGCAATGCGCTTTATGAGCGCGACGCAGGTCTTCTGCTTGGATCGACCGATCCTGTCGCCCTCGACGCGCGGGCACTGGAAGTCGTGCAACCGTTGGCAGAAAATGAACGCCTTCCTTCGCCCGCCGCAGAAGCGTCGGACTGGCTGCCATTATCAGAAGATGGCCAAGCGCCATTTTTCCGCCTGGAACGCCTTCGCTGAGCGATCTCAGGCTTTGCTAGACTGCGCCAATCCGCGCGCCATGTATTCGCGCGACACCGCCACATACTTTTCCGCCCAGGCACGGAGGCCTGATTGTTGTTCGGGTGAGAGGGGGCGGACGATTTTCGCTGGTGCGCCCAACACCATCGATCCATCGGGAATCTCCATTCCGATAGTAACGAGCGCATGAGCGCCCACGATGCAGCGGTTCCCGACGTGTGCGCCGTCCATCACTGTGGCATGCATGCCGATCAACGTTTCGTTGCCGATGGTGCAGGCGTGCAGGATCGCCATGTGTCCCACGGTCACATATTCGCCGACGAACGTTCCATACTCGTTATCGAGGTGTACGGTGCAATTATCCTGAATATTGCTGCCGGGCCCGATCCGGATGCTTTGGATGTCACCCCGCAGCACTGCGTTGTACCAGACGCTTGTGTTTTCGCAGAGTTCCACATCGCCAAGGATCTGGGCGCCTGTCGCCACAAATGCGGTGGGATGAATGCGGGGCGACGCATCCAGATAACGTTGCAACCGTTCGGCCAGCGTCATTGGAACGCAGAATGTCAGCGTTTGGTTGGCTCCTTGAGGCGCGATTCTCCGGTGAGTTTGCCGGGGCGCACCTCGCGCGTCTCAAGATCGCGCTGATGACGGAGCCGCTCCTCTTGCTCCTGTTCCTGTGCGCTTTGCATTGCGGCCGCAGCTGCTGCGCGCGCAAGGGCGGCAGCATTGTTTTCTTCCGCGCGCAAAGCCGCCGCGGTCTGGGCGTCTTTCATGAGTATTGCCGGATCGATTTCAAACACGTCCCGGCCTGTGGAAGCCACCCAACGGTCCTCGGCAGATTTTTTGAGGATGCGCACTTCGGTGCCGGCAGCCAGACCGATGAGCCCGCCTTCGATTGGAACGCTCGTACGTTTGGAAACCCAGTAGACGTCCTCCGGGATGGCTGGTTCCTCAGCGGCGGGCTCCGCTGCGGCATCCGCCGTTTTGTCCGGATCATCCGTGCCGGGTGCGGGCGATGGC
>CAZZCL010000029.1:0-35133 GCA_964652295.1 uncultured Chthoniobacterales bacterium | reverse complement strand
CCCGCTCCTGATGGCGCGCGCCGCGCGCGAGGCAGGCGAGATGAGCATCGTCGCGGTCGCATTTCAGAGGGAAACCGACGAATCCCTGAGCGGCCTGGTGGACGCAGTGGAATGGATGCGTGTGGGCCAACTCGGGCGCATGATCCGATGGTTTCAATCGCGCGGCGTGCGCCGGGTCGTGATGGCGGGTCAGATTGCCCCGCGCAATCTTTTTGAGCTGAGACCCGATTTTAAGGCCCTAATGATTCTCGCGCGTCTTAAAGAGCGCAATGCGGAAACTCTTTTCGGCGCCATTGCCCGGGAACTGGAGAACGCTGGAGTTCATCTACTGCCAGCGACGACGCATCTCGAAAATGCGCTCGCGCCCCGCGGACGCATCGCAGGGCCGGCAATCCGTGGGCGCGCCCAGCAGGATATTGCGTTCGGGCTTGGAGTCGCCCGGGAGATCGCGCGCCTCGATATCGGACAGACCGTGCTCGTTCGCAATGGCACAGTGCTGGCTGTGGAAGGGTTCGACGGCACCAACGCCACCATCCAGCGCGGGGGCGCCCTCGGGCGTGGCGATGCTGTGATGGTCAAGGTCTCAAAGCCCGAGCAGGATATGCGCTTCGATGTGCCTGTGATCGGGCCGGAGACAGTCGTCACCGCCGCAAATGCAGGCGTACGCACACTGGCGGTGGAAGCCGGGCGCACCCTAATCCTCGATGGTGCGGAAGTCGCCGAAAAAGCCGGCCGCTTCCGCGTCAGCGTTTTCGGGTGTTGAAACACGGCGACCCCAGCCCAGCCCAGCGCTGCAGTTAGGCGTGGCCGTGCGTCATGCTATTATTCGTCGCGCAAAGCTGTCGCGACCGGAATGCGTCCTGCCAGTGCGGCTGGCCAAAGTGCCGCAGCCATTGCGACGGCCGTGACCCAAACCGGCGTCCATGCCAGAGTGCTCCAGGGCACCTCCAGAACAATGCTCCATCCGAAAAAGGCAGTGTTGATCACCCACGCTAGCACCATTGCCAGAAGCACGCCGGCAATAACGCCGCCTAACGCGGCTCCGATACCGATAAGCGCAGCTTCGCTCAGCACCAAAATTCGCACCTGATTTCGCGAGGCGCCTACAGCCCGGAGCATGGCCAGTTCGCGCGATCGCTCGCGAACAACCACTGCCAATGCAAGAAAAACACCTGTCACGGCCACCGCCACCGCCACGATCCGCAGAACGCCGGTTATGGCAAAAGTCTGATCAAAAATCTCGAAGATGCGCTCCCGAAGTGCGGTATTCGAAAAAACGAGCACATCGCTTCCTTTTGCCCGTACCGCGGACGCAAAGGCATCTGACTTTGCGCCGTCGTGCAGGTAGACCGCTGCGGAATGCACGCGGTCATCCTTCCAGAGTTCTTCGAACCGTTCCCGCCACATGAGGAGCACCCCGCGGTCGCTTGTGTAATCGCGATACACACCGGCCACTCCGAACTCCACCAGTCCCGACGGGGTGGGCAAGGTTATGCGGCTGCCGGGACGCAGGTCCAGTCGCCGCGCCGCGCTTTCGCTTGCGAGCACATGTGAAGGTGTGCGCCAGGTCTCCATCACGCGCTCCGCGTCCGGCGTCACCAGCGCAAGTTGCGTCGGGTCCCGGCGATCCACTGATGCCAGCGCCAGCGGATCGCCACGCACTTCCACGGTTGCACGGCGATACGTCTCGGTACGGCGCACGTCCGGATCGGCTGCCAGCCGTTCAAGCAAGGCTTTATCCAGAAATACCGTGGGCGCACCCGAACCTTCGTTGGCTGCCGCCGTCACGAAAACGTCCGCCACAACGACCTGTTGCACCCACGAAGATACCGTCGCACGGAAGGAATGAATCATGGCGGATACGCCCGCGCCGAGTGCCACTGCACACAGAAGCGCGGCAACGGTCACCGCAGTGCGATGCAAAGATCGCATGAACGCAATAGCTCCGAGGCGCGGTACGGCACCGTCTCTCCTTCCGGCAAACACAACTGCTGCGACCCGCCCCAGACCGAGTGCCAGCGCTGGCACAAGGCAACTGGCCCCAGCGAGCACGCAAAACGCGGCTGCAAACCCCAGCCATGCCGGTCCGGTCGCCACTGCGAACCATGACGCCGCAATCCCTGTAATAAATAAAACGCCTGCGACCAGTGCGAATGCGCCTGTTTGCCGGAATGTTTTCTCCCGCAAATGTCCGGGGTGCAACGCTTCCACAGGGTTGACGCGCGAAGCCTCCGCGGCGGGCAGCCACGCGCCGGCCACGGCCGCGGCGAACGCTGAGAGTGCCGCCACTCCCAGTTTATCCCACGGAATCCATGCCGAATCGATCTGAGTCTGAAGATACAGCGTGCTCACAGTGCGGCCGACAAGGGCGAGTACGGCATTTCCCCCAAGCACGCCGAGCAACAGTCCGAGGACGGCCCCGGGCAGTGCGTAGAGAAGTGCTTCGCCGAGATAAAGGAGGCGGATTTCAAGCCGGGAAGCACCCAACGACCGCAATGTACCGATCTCGCTGCGCCGCCTGACAACCGACGCCGCCACGCTGTTGTAAATCAGGAATGCGCCCACAAGCAGGGAGACATGGCTCATCGCCTGGAGATTGAGCTGGAATCCCGACAGCATGCGCTCCACCTGGGCTGAACGGCGGGCGGGCCGCTCCACAAGCGCGGTGGGTGGCAGTCTTTCCTGCAGAATTCGGGCAACCTCATCAAGATCGGCGTCTTCGTCGGGTAATACGAGAATGCGAGCCAGCTCTCCCTGCGTTCCCAAAAGCTCCTGCGCCCATCCGATATCCATGACCGCAAGCCGCTCGCCGGCGCGGGCCACGGCTTCGTCAAGGTCCGCAACCCCCGCCACCGTCAGTTCCACCGGACGTCCCGCCGTGGATATTTCAATTGTTGATCCCGACCCCACATCGAGTGCCTGCGCAGCCTCAACGCTCAGCGCCGCACGCCCCGGGTACGCGAGCCAGCCTTCAAAATCGAATCGCCCACTTTCTCCCTGGTCATCCGCATCAACAGATTCCTGCGCCGCATCGCGGAGAGCAAAGGTGCTAAATGGCGCATTGCTAAAGATATCGATCCCCAGAATTTGCAGAAAACCACCGCGCTCCCCGATCAAAGCCGCCCGACCTTCCACGATGGGGGTCGCTGTAGCCACCCTTGGCGCACTTGCCACCCTTGGAAACACGGTTTCATCGAGCGGACCAGCCGCGTCGCGCACCTCAAGACGGGCTTTGCCTGCCACGAGGTCCACCGCAGCGGAAAACGAGCGGTTTGCGCTGTAGTTGGCAATCTGGACAGTCACATACACCGCCACGCCGAGCGCGATGCTTAGCGCGCTTAGCGCAGCGAGCAATTTGTGTCGCCACACGTCACGGATGACGTGAAGCGCCAGCAGCTCTGGAAAACGGCGGGTCATGGGCAAGAAACGGGTCGGTCGGACGGACACACGCAGCCAGGATTAAACATGGATAAGGGCGACGCTGCAAAACAGGCTCACGCAGCGCCGCGTAATGCAGTCTATACGCTGGCCGCCTTGCCGCGGGCGTCAGCATCGGTATCGTCCACGCGAGAGCTTGGGGCGGAGTTCTGAAAAATCTAAAAACAATGCTCGACGCAACGGCCTGAATTTCCGTATGCCAAAGATCGACCGAGTGGTTTTCCGAAAGCCCACTACAACCGTTTATGCCTACCGCCGCCACCCATCCGCCTAAAGCCGCCGCAATTCTCTGCGTTTTTTTCTTCGCAGCCCTATATGCCGTTCCAGCCGCTGAAACCGTATCCGAGAATACGGAGTTGCCCGATTATCAGGTGGTCAGTGGCATCTCCGGCAAGGTGACCTCCATCGGGTCGGACACCCTGAACAATTTGATGACCCTTTGGGCGGAGGGCTTTCAAAGGCTTTATCCCAGCGTAATGATCGAGGTCGAAGGCAAAGGCAGTTCCACAGCCCCGCCGGCTTTGATCAAAGGTACTGCGCAACTTGGCCCTATGAGCCGACGGATGAAGGCTGAGGAGATCGATGCCTTCGAGAAAGCGTATGGCTACAAGCCGACCCTTGTCGGAGGCGGGGTCGATGCGCTTGCTGTCTACGTGCATAAGGATAATCCGGTGGAATCCCTGACTCTCCAGCAGTTGGATTCCATTTTTTCTTCAACCCGTAAACGTGGGGGCGCTCTTGTCCGCACTTGGGGCGATGTTGGCGCGACCGGGGAATGGGCTTCGCGACCGATCAGTTTGTACGGCCGAAATTCCGCGTCGGGCACATACGGTTTTTTCAAGGAAGTCGTGTTGCGCAATGGCGATTACAAAAACGAAGTGAAGGAGCAGCCCGGCTCGGCTTCCGTGGTGCAGGGCGTGGAGAACGAGTTGGGTGGCATCGGTTATTCCGGAATCGCATATCGCACTTCTGGTGTCCGCGAATTGCCAATCGCCGATGAAACAAAGGATGGCACTCCGATCGTGCCAGATGAGAAAAACGCGAAGTCCTTCAAGTACCCTATTGCTCGCTATTTGTACGTTTACATAAACGTCGACCCGGTGAAGGGCGCAGATCCGCTTGTTCGGGAGTTCGTCAGCTACGTCCTCTCCAAGGAAGGCCAGCAGGTCGTTTCCAAAGACGGCTATTTTCCGCTCGCAGCAAAATCGGCCGAGCGCTTCCGCAAGGCCGCAAAGCTGGACTGACGCCGCGTCGCCTATCCCGCCCGCGCCAACCCACAGCCTCCGTCCATTGTGAGTTCCGCTGTTGACGACCCGCCCGCATCCCGCAAACCGGGCAACCCTTTCGCAATGCCGCGCCGCGTCTCCTGGCGCGTCAAGCTGACGGATCGGCTTGCAGGCCTGTTCATTCGGCTCGGCGGTATTGGGATCATCGCTGTGGTCGCCGCAATCTTCGTGTTTCTCCTTCTTGAAACCGCGCCACTTTTCCGACCCGCCGCCATCGAACCGCCATTGATCGCCTCGCTGGAACCGGTTGCGCCCCCTGCTGCAGCCATCCTTGGGCTCGATGAATACGAGGAGTTCGCCTACCTGTTTGATCCCGAAACGAACGAAATTGTTTTCTACCTCACGACCGACTGGAGCGTACACAGCCGTATCGTGATCGACGACCTCGCGGGCCGACGCGTCACCGCCGCATACCGATTGCCGCGCAACGATTATTTGCTGTTTGGGACGGAGGACGGACATGCCATCACAGCCCGTGTGAAGTTCTTTGCAGATTTTGACACTGGTAAACGCATCATAACTCCCCGGCTGGAAGCTGGTTATATCATGCCAATGGCGCCCAACGGCGCGGCCATTGCCCTCATCCATGGGCGCGTCAATCCCGCCGGCGACCTGCAGGTTGCGGTCGCAGCCGCCGATGGCGCCTTCTACACGGTGGAAATCACCTACGATTTGTTGACCTACGCCGCCGAAGGACTTCGTGAAGAGGCCGATGGCAAACCGATTGTTCCTGAACCCACCCCGGATATCGGGGATCCGCCTCTTGCACGCAAAGTCGGACGTGAAGTCGGAGGAGTGGTCAACGTGATTGCCATCGATTACGATGGGAACAAATTTTTTGTCGCCGCAGATAACGGCCTCCTGCACCATTGGTATCTCGACAACGATCCCGTGCAACCCTTCGCCGTCTATGAATTCGGCGAGGAACGTCCGGTTACTGCCATGGATTTTTCCATTGGCGACGCGGCGCTCATTCTGGGATTCAAAGACGGCAGCAACGAATTCTGGTTCGGTGTACGCGAGCGGATCGAGGATTTGTACAAGCCGTTTAAGAAAATCCACGAATTCCAGCGCATGCCAGGCACCGTGACATGGGTCATGCCTTCCGGGCAGAACAAGGGGTTTGTCGTGGGCAGTGCCGACGGCACCGTGCAGATGAAGTACACGACCTCCCGCCGCACGCTTGGTGAGTATCATATCGGCGAGCAGGTTCAGCGCATTGCGTACAGCCCGAAACTCACCGGGTTGGCCGCCTTGTCCACCGCGGGTGGTGCCGAGTTTCGCCGTGTCGAAAATCCGCACCCGGAAGTTTCGCTTCAATCCCTGTTCGGCCCCGTGCATTACGAAGGCTACGACCAGCCGGAGCTGATATGGCAAAGCACGGGGGGCGCGGATAATTTCGAGCCCAAATTCAGCATCACGCCGCTCATTGTAGGCACGTTAAAGGGCGCATTTTACGGTCTGCTCTTTGCCGTGCCGGTCGCGCTGCTGGCGGCCTTGTACACCTCGCAGTTCATGCCGTTCGAACTGCGCTCCGTTGTGAAGCCCGCCGTGGAAATCATGGCGGCTCTGCCCAGTGTGGTGATCGGGTTTCTCGCCGGACTCTGGCTGGCCCCGATTCTCGAGGATCGCGTCACCGGAACGTTGCTCGCCTTCCCGGTCATTTTCATTCTCGTGTTGCTCTCCGTTGTCGTCTGGAACGCGATGCCGCGCGCCGTGCGGGGTATTGTTCCTGAGGGTTGGGAGCTTCTCATTATCACGCCCGTGGTGATCGCAGGCTTTGTCCTGGCGCAATACCTCGGACCCGCCGTCGAGGTCACGGTGTTTGGGGGTGATCTCAAACAATGGGTTTTCGATTCGATGGGGCAGCAGTTTGAACAGCGCAACGCCATCGTCATTGGATTTGCAATGGGTTTCGCAGTGATTCCCATCATTTTCACCATCTCGGAAGATGCCTTTTCCAATGTGCCGTCCTCATTCCGCTCAGCCTCCTATGCCCTCGGGGCAAGCCGATGGCAGACTGCGTGGCGCGTGGTCTTTCCCACCGCAAGCCCGGGGGTGTTTTCCGCCACAATGATCGGGTTTGGCCGTGCCGTGGGCGAGACGATGATTGTCCTGATGGCAACCGGGAACACCCCGATCATGAGTTTCAGCCCATTCAACGGAATGCGCACCCTTTCCGCGAACATTGCGGTCGAGATTCCCGAGGCACCCCAATACAGCACCCACTATCGCGTGCTGTTCCTGACTGCGCTGGTGCTTTTTGCCATGACGTTTGTTGTGAACACCGCCGCCGAAGTGGTTCGGCAACGCCTCCGCGAGCGTTATCGAGCGGTATAGTGCGCCCCACCCACCCGATCCCGACGATCCCCGCTTCATGAGTAAGCAGACTCCTTCTTCCCGCCGCCTCGCCCCGCCGCGCAAGACCCTCCGTCAGTTGCTTTCCCGCGGTGAACACTGGCTTTACCTGACGGGAGCCGCCCTCAGCGTGGCATTGATCATGATCGCAGGCCTGCTGGCCGTCGTGGTTTTCAATGGGGCGGGATTTTTCTGGAGCCGCGACATCGTCCGCGTGGAACGCCCCGGTAAAGATCTCATCCTCGGTATTCAGACCGGACATCAACCGGCTCGCATCGCTGCCGATGGGACGGTGCTCACCGCAGAACAAACCCAGTTCAAGGTTGGTGGACGCGAATTGTTCGGTTCGGATTTCATCTGGGTGCCGTCCGACACGCTCGGCGAAAGCTCAAAGCCGGAGGATGTTGTCTCTGTGGAGCGCGAGCAGAACGGCGATCTTTACGCGTTTCTCCGCCGTCTTCAAACCAGCGATGGCAGCGAGCACGAAGGTCCCCAGGCGTGGGTGCTGCTCCAGGAGATGCTCCCGAAGATCCGCACCGAGGTTGCGGAAGTGCTCCGTATCCAACGCAATGAAATCGGCCGCATCAACTACAAGCTGCGGGCTGCAAACCTCGAGACGCGTCGTATCGACCGAACGATGACCGAAGGCACGTCCGAGCACAGTGCCGCCCTTGCCGAGGTGGAGAAGCATATCGAAGCCCTGAACGCGGATTATGAGGTGCTGCGGAAAAAGGCTGAGGAACTTCAGATTTCGGCGCGCCAACCCAAAGCCATTTTCGAAGCGGTTGACGGACGCGAAGTTACGCTGTCGCTGGCAGACATCGTGTCGGTCCATAAGCCCAACGCCATGAGTGTTGTGGACAAGATCGCACTCTATGGCCGGAGGGCCGTCGGTTTCGTGAGCGGTGAACCCCGCGAGTCCAACACCGAAGGCGGTGTCTGGCCCGCGTTGTTTGGCACCGTGCTGATGACGCTGCTCATGAGCCTTGCCGTCACCCCCTTCGGCGTGTTGGCCGCTCTTTACCTGCGTGAGTATGCAAAGCAGGGCCCAGTCGTGCGTGCGGTCCGCATAGCCATCAACAATCTCGCCGGCGTTCCTTCCATCGTGTTTGGCGTGTTCGGTCTGGGCTTTTTCATCTACACGGTCGGCGGCTGGATCGACCGCAGCTTCTATCCCGACGCGCTACCGACGCCAACCTTCGGCACCGGCGGCATTCTCTGGGCGTCACTGACACTGGCCCTGCTCACAGTGCCCGTGGTCATTGTCGCGACCGAAGAGTCCCTTGCGGCCGTTCCCCGCGGAGTACGGGAGGGATCCCTCGCGCTTGGAGCCTCCAAATTTCAGACAGTCCTGAACGTCGTGCTGCCGGCTGCCGTTCCGGGTATTCTTACAGGCATCATCCTCGCAATGGCCCGCGGCGCCGGGGAAGTTGCGCCGCTCATGATCACCGGCGTGGTTAAGCTCGCCCCCGAACTGCCTTTCGATCTTGATGCACCATTCCTGCATCTGGACCGCAAGTTCATGCATCTGGGCTTTCACATCTACGACGTCGGGTTCCAATCTCCCAATGTGGAAGCCGCAAAACCCATGGTTTTCACCACCACGCTCCTCCTGATTCTCATTGTCGTCCTGCTCAACATCGTCGCGATTCGGACGCGCGACCGGTTGCGCAGGAAATTCCAAAGTGGCGCTTTCTCGTGATTGTGCTTTGCCAACGCTGGTTTTTACCGAATACATGATATCCAAACCCGCCGAGACGATGACGCCCGATCCTGCCACCACACCGACCGCCGAGGATATGCCAGAATCCGCCGCCGCCGCCATCGCTGCGCTGGGCGAAGACGAGGTGACGAAAATTGACGTCGAGGACGTTTCGCTCAGTTACGGAACGAAGCAGGCGCTCTTCGATATCTCCATGAAGATCCCGGAGAAAAAGGTCACAGCTTATATCGGCCCGTCGGGATGTGGGAAAAGCACCCTGTTGCGTTGCCTCAACCGGATGAATGACCTAATCGAAAACGTGACCATGACCGGTGCGGTGTCGATCGACGGCCACAATGTATTTTCGCTTTCCTACGACGTGATTCATCTCCGGAAAAAAGTGGGAATGGTCTTTCAGAAATCCAATCCCTTCGCGAAATCCATCTACGAAAACATCGCCTATGGCCTGCGCGTGGCTGGCATCGCGTCCCGTTCAACCCTCGACGAGCAGGTGGAACGCAGCCTTCGCAGTGCCGCTCTGTGGGATGAAGTCAAGGATCGCCTCCAGGACAACGCACTCGGACTTTCCGGCGGTCAACAGCAACGCCTTTGCATCGCACGCGCCATCGCCATCCAGCCTGAAATCATCCTCATGGATGAACCTTGTTCCGCCCTGGATCCGATAGCCACAGCCCGCGTCGAGGAACTCATCTACGAGCTGAAGAAGGATTATACTATCGTCATCGTGACGCATAACATGCAGCAGGCCGGTCGGTGTTCCGACTACACGGCGTTCTTTTATCTTGGAAAGCTCATCGAGTACGCACGCACCGAAAAAATCTTCACCAACCCCTCGGAGCGCCGCACCGAAGATTACATTAGCGGCCGCTTCGGTTGAGGTGGCCCCCAGCAGTCGGTTGCCCGGCCTGAGAACCGATCGAACCGCGCTTCCATCCTTGCCTTGCCCATGCGGATGGGTTCAATGCGCCAATGCGTATCGGTTACCTGTTCAGCCGGTTCCCAGTGCTTTCGCAGACGTTTTGTGTCAGCGAAATGCTCGGTCTTGAAGCCGTCGGCGCGCAAATCGAGGTGTTTGCCATTCACCCCCCGGAAACGCTGTTGCGTCATGCGCAGGCCGACAAACTTCGTGCCCCAGTACATTACGCGCCGCCCGGGCCGGTTCTGAAACTTCGCGAGGCGGCAACACGCAAATCCGGTTATTGGCCTGCCGCACGCATCGCTGCCCATGAGAAAACCCTCGATGCTTCGTTCAAACCCACTGTCCGTGCGCGTAACGCTGCCTATTTTGCAACGCTGATCGAGCGCCGGGCAATCGCTCATATCCATGTGCATTTTGCGAATCGCGCAACGCACACCGCCCTGTTTTTGAAGGATATGACAGGCATCCCATTCAGCTTCACGGCGCACGCGCAGGATTTCCTCGTGGATCTGGGCAGCCCAGCCCTGCTTGCAGAACTTTGCCGCGAGGCTGCTTTTATCGTGGCCGTCAGCGATTGGAGCGCCGAGCGCCTGCGCGCGTTAGTGCCGGATTGCACAGATAAAATTCATCGGGTTTACAATGGGCTCGACCTGGGCGATCCCGCCTTTACCCCACTTGCCCCATCCGAGCGGCCTCTAGCCATTCCCATCATCGCAAGCGTTGGCCGTCTCGTCGGCTTCAAAGGCTTCGACACTCTCTTATCCGCCTGCGCCGAACTCGTCCGGCGCGACTGCGCATTCCAATGTCTCGTCGCTGGCGAAGGACCTCTGCATGGGGATCTCGAGAGGAAAATTGCCGCC
Organism: uncultured Chthoniobacterales bacterium; assembly: GCA_964652295.1. Taxonomy (GTDB): domain Bacteria; phylum Verrucomicrobiota; class Verrucomicrobiia; order Chthoniobacterales; family CALDSX01; genus CAZZCL01. Next base: position 24,549 of record CAZZCL010000029.1, on the reverse strand, counting down.
TTGGGCCTGCAGGACCGCGTCCGCTTGCTCGGAGCGCAACCGCGGGAGTGCGTCCTCGAGCTTGTTCGCAGCGCAGCGGTGTTCGCCCTTGCCAGTCGCACCGAGCCGGATGGGGCATGCGATGTGCTGCCCACCGTGATCGCAGAGGCGATGGCCTGCGGTGTGCCCGTTGTCTCCACCCATACAGCCGGGATTCCGGAAATGGTGACCGACGGCGTTACAGGCTGGCTGACGCCGCCCGACGATCCGCACGCTTTCGCTGGCGCCCTGCAAACGGCAGTGAGCATGACGCCGGATGCCGCTGCTGCCATGTCCTCTTCAGCCCGCACGCGCGCTGAAGAGCTGTTCGATCTCAGCAAGACTGCGAGCAGGCTTCTCGAATTGTTTGTCAACGCCCCCGGCCGCCCCTGCAATCAAACGCCGCCGCCGCCGCCGCCGAAGCTTCTCATCGCTGGCGTATGGCCGGCCGAGGAACCGCCTCTTGCAGCACTTTTGGAAAAAGCCGCCGAGCTGGAAGACTTTGCTGTGCTCGCGTGGCGCGCGGATGTTCATGCGGAAGTGCCCGCATCGGCTGCAGCAGGCTTGCGCAACCTCGTCTTCTTTCCCCCGGCCGAGATTCTCGAGGCGCTTTGGCTTCACGACGGGGAGCGCCGTGAAATGCTCGCGCGTCGCATTGCAGAATTGCCAGGTGGCATCGATCCGCATGACGCGTTCGCCATGGCGCGCGCGGCGCTGTGGCTGCAGCGCGAGGGGACGCTGAAATCGGCGACAGACTCCCTTCACGCGGCAGGTTGGCGTGCCATGCTTATGATCGCGTTGGCCGGACCCCGACACAATCCTGTCCCGCTGAGCGTCACATTGGAAGCGGCTCCTCCGCTTTCCCGGAATGCCATGCGTCAGCTTGCTGCCATGGCGTCCGCTCAATGCGTCCTAGTGGGCAGCAGCGCACTCGCCACAAAACTCGGCCCGCCTTTCCGGCACTATGACCCGCGTCGCCGCCCGACATGGCTGGGTGCCCTCGAAAAGGATCTGCTCCCATGAAAGACATCGCGGTCGTCATCCCTCTCTATAACCACGAGCAATACATCGCGGGCGGCTTGCGTTCTGTCCTCGGACAAACGCGTCAGCCCCGCCGGGTGATTGTGGTCGATGACGGTTCTTCAGACGGTTCCGTCGCAGCGGCCCGCGCTGCCGGCGGAAACCACGTGGAAGTCATCCCGCAGGATAATCGCGGAGCTCACGAAGCACTGAATCGCGCCGTCTCGCTGGCTGCGGATTGCGAGTTTACGGCCATCCTGAATTCCGATGACGAGTTCGCTCCGGAACGTTGCGCCGTTTGCGCAGAGGTTCTCGAGAACGAACCGGCTGCCATGCTTGTCTGTACGCAGTTGCAGCTCATCGATGGCGCAGGCGCACCCCTGCCAGCGGACCATCCGCGTTCCCGCTGGTTTCGCGCCGCGTGGTCGTGCATGGACACCGGTCTGCCCATGATCGAGTGGCTCGCCCGCGCGAATTTTCCCGGAACAACAAGCAATTTTTTCGCGCGCACAAAATGGTTTCTTTCGCATCCTTTCCGGGCCTATCGCTATGCGCACGACTATTTTCACCTGCTGGAGGCGGCAATAGCCGGGGTGCTGCGCATTACGCCGGGATCGCTCGTGCGCTACCGCATTCACGACGCGAATACAATCACGACGGAGCCTCGCAGGTTAATCCGCGAAATGTTGCAGGTACACGCGGATTTCCTTCGCGAGCAGACACAGAACATGAGCGGTAAGCCCGATTTGCTTCCAGTCCTCGCCGCATACCGCCGCGCTGTCTGGACAAACGTTTCCGCGCTGCGCGCCGACGCGTTCTCCCTTGTTGAACTTCGCGCGCTCGCACAGGCACCGTCCGACCGGATTTCCCACTGGCTCGATGAAGCCGGGGCGCTGCCGGAATCTGGTGAGTTTCCGAACCGGCACCTGGTAAACGCCCACGACGGATCGGGCTCCATGGCGGATGCTGCCGGTTTATCCGACCGGTATGAAGCCTTGCGGCGCGATATGAAGGCTCTCCGCGAAGATATGAAGCGGCTTGAAAGACGCCTTGCGGATGCCGACAGACGGTTGGCATCAAGATCCCACGCCTTGAAGCGTCTGCTTGGGCTTGCAACCGCTCCGCCCGGCGAATCCGTGCCCCCGGCATGAGACATCCCAAGGCATGCCTCGTCCTTAAAATCTTTGCCGGGTTTTTTTCTTCCTTTGTTGTGTCACAATGCGTGCTCCTTTCAATGCACCGAAGACGTAACATTGTTGTGAACCGCACTGCTGCACCCATTGATACCCAGCCCGACGTGGCAGAAACAGCGCAACCCGACAATCTGGAGCGCCTTATTCCCACGCGTTTGCATGGCGTGCTGGAGAAAACTGTAGCGGACGTCCGCCTGACGGATGACGACGCGCTGACGCTTTACACCGAGCCTGATCTGAATGCCATCGGGCTTCTGGCGGATATTGTGCGCCGCCGCAAAAACGGCGAGATCGCAACTTACATCCTCAACCGCTACATCAACTATAGCAACGTGTGCATCCTAAACTGCCAATTTTGTGCCTTTGCCGCGCGCAAACGCGACCCGCACGCCTACGAAATGGCTATCCCGGAAATCGTCGCTGCTGTGCGCGAAGAACTTACCAGTGGCATCACCGAAGTGCACATGGTCGGTGGGCTGCACCCCACGCTTCCGTTTGAATGGTATCTGGATCTTTTGCGCGAGATGCAGGCCGCCGATCCTGCACTCCATATCAAAGCCTTCACGGCCATCGAAATCCGACATCTTGCAGAGCGAATTGCCAAACGCGGCATTGGGGAAACACTTTTGGCGCTGCGCGACGCGGGGCTCGGATCGCTGACAGGCGGCGGTGCCGAAATCTTCGATCCCGAAGTGCGCGACAAAATCTGTCGCGGCAAGGAAAGTGCGGAGGAATGGTTGGAAGTTCATCGCACATGGCATGGCATGGGCGGGCGCAGTACCTGTACGATGTTGTTTGGTCACATCGAAACGCCTTCGCATCGCATCGATCATATGCGGCAGTTGCGTGCGCTGCAGGATGAAACAGGTGGATTTACAGCATTCGTGCCGTTCGCATTCGTGCCGGAGACCACCGAGCTTGCCCATATCCCACCCGCCACAGCACACGAAGAGCTGCGCAATCTCGCTATCGCACGTCTTTACCTGGATAACTTCGACCACATCACCGCATATTGGATCGCGATGGGTCTGCCGGCTGCGGCGCTGGCGCTTCACTATGGGGTGGACGATCTGCACGGAACGATCATGGAAGAAAAGATTTTTCACATGGCTGGAGCGAAGACGCCGCAGGGACAAACGGTCGCGGCCCTCGAGTCCGCCATCCGGGAGGCAGGCTTTCAACCCCGGCAACGCGACACGTTCTATCGTCCTGTGGACGAATCCGCCGTTGCACCGCAGCAACCCGTTGCAGCCTGATGAACCCGGCCCCGCGGATTGGCTGCGTGCGCTATCTTAACGCCCGCCCGCTGATCCATGCGGCGCCGGAGGGTGCGATCGAAACATCGGTACCCGCGGAACTGGCCGGCCGTCTGGATCGGGGCGAACTCGATGCAGCACTGGTGCCCCTCTACTTTGTGTTGCGCCACCCCGAGTATTACGTGGCGGACGGCGTCGCCATAGGCTGCCGTGGCCCGGTCCACAGCGTTGTCATCGCCTATCAGGGCGAGTTGGAGGACATTCGCACTCTGCAACTCAGCGCTGAATCGATGACCTCAAACGCGTTGGCCCGCATTGTGCTCGCTGCCCGTGGCATCCAGCTGCGCATGGCAAGCGCGAATCTTGACGGTGGGCCACGGGTGGTCATCGGCGATGAAGCCATCGCCCTGCGGGCCTCCGAGCTGGTCGGATTGCGCTTTCTCGATCTGGGCGCGGAATGGCTCGCGCTCACCGGTCTTCCTTTTGTCTTTGCCGTTTGGGCCATACGCCCGGAATTCGCCGGGCCGGGCCGACTTGCCATGGAACTGCGGTCCTGGGCTCGCAAAGGTCTGGCAAACCTGAACGACGTGGTCCGCGGCGAGGACATGGAGCGCCGCGCATTCGCACGCATTTATCTGACGCAATACATCCGCCACGAACTCGGTGAGGAACAGAAGCGCGCCATACGCGAATTTCAGCGGCGTTGCACAAATCATTCTCTCGTCGAGGAACAACACGAACTGCTTTACCTATGATTCTATGGCCGGGCTGGTGATCAAACCGCGCTCGCGTATCCTCCACGGGCACGACTGGGTTTATGCGACTGAAGTGCAGAAGGCGTATGGCGATCCACAACCCGGCGGGATCGTGTTCCTCAAAGACAACCGCGACCATCTGCTCGGCAGCGCCATTTACAATCCCGCAAGTCAGATCGTGGCGCGCCGTTTCTCGCGGCAGCGCCAGCATCTGGACCCCGATTTTTTCCTGCGTCGGCTGCGCCAGGCGAAAGGGTGGCGCGACGCGGCGGGGCTCGATCCGGTGGCGAGACGTGAGGTGTTCAGCGACAGCGACGGGCTTCCCGGCCTGATCGTGGATCGCTACGGCCAGATTCTTGTGGTACAAACTGTGACCCTTGCCATGGATATGGCTCTGCCACGTATTACCGCCGCGCTGTCCGGCGTGCATGATACAGCATCCGCCATCTATGAACGCAACGACGCCGCTGTGCGCCGGGCCGAAGGCATGGAACTGCGTTCCGGATGGCTTTCTGGCGGGCCTGTTGCCCCGTTCGAGGCACGCATTGGCGCACGTTTGTGGGAAATCGATGTCGAGCAGGGCCACAAGACCGGGGCGTATTTGGACCAGACCGAGAATCATCGCGCCGTTGCAGCTCGCGCAGCTGGACGTTCGGTTCTCGATTGTTTCAGTTATCGCGGGGGATTTGCCGTGCATTGCGCTGCGGAGGGCGCGAAGCACGCTGCTGCTGTGGAAGAAAGCGAAGCCAACTGTCGCGCCATCGAAGCGAATGCCCGCCGCAATGGGGTAACGGTCGAAGTGATACAAGCCAATGCATTCGACTTTCTTCGGTCAGCAGCGCGAACTGGGCGGACCTGGGACCTCATCGTGCTTGATCCGCCGTCCTTCGCAAAAACGCGGGATAACGCGCCCGGTGCGGTGCGCGGCTACAAGGAATTGCATGTGCGCGCTTTCTCGATGCTCGCTCCGGGCGGATTGCTCGCAACGTTCTCCTGCTCGCACCATGTTTCGCGTACCGGCTTTCTCGAGCTGATCCGGGGTGCCATGGTCGATGCACGCTCGTCCGCGCGTGTCGCAGCCGAGTTTCGGCAGCCGCCCGATCATCCCGTTCTCGCCCTTCTTCCTGAGACGGAATATCTGAAAGGGTTCCTGTTTGAAATCCTTCCCGGCCGATGACACCGCCTGCAGCTCCCGCATTCTACGCGCTCATGGCCGGGGCTCATCGCCGGATCACAGCGGCGCGCCTGCGCGAACTTAGGAGCCAATCGAAGCTCATGTTGGCTGTGCTGGCGGCATTCGTCTTCGGCTACCTCGTCATCGGTTACTTCCTGTTTTTTAAAGGGCTGGATTTTATCTCTGATGTGGCGGTCATCGGCACGCTGCTCTCGCGACGCATCCTCTATCTGATCTTTGCGTTCTTTTTTTTCATGCTGATGTTCTCGAACGTCATCATCGGCTACAGCGCCATGTACAAGTCGCGCGAAACGGAATGGCTGCTTTCTCTGCCTGTGCCTGGGCCGAAGATCTACCGATGGAAACTTATGGAAGCCGCGATCGTTGCAAGCTGGGCACTGCTGTTTCTGTGTGCCCCGCTTATGGCTGCTTATGGCCGGGTATTCAATGCGCCGCCCGTTTTCTATCTTCAGGCGGCGGCGGCATTCATCCCCTTTGTGCTGATGCCCGCAGCGGGCGGAGCGTGGGTTGTGCTCGCCATTGCACGCTTTCTCAGCCCTCGAGTCTTCAAGGTGCTGCTTCTTGCAGGAGGCGCCGGGGCGGTGGTGTGGCTGCTCTCTGCTATGCGCCCCACAAGCGATCTGGAGGCCGCAAGCCCCCAGGAGATCGTGTCCTTTAACATCCTTCTGCAGCATACCGAAATTAGTCTGCACCCTGCACTGCCCAGTGCCTGGATGGGGCGTGCCCTGCTCGGCTGGCTGGATGGTTACCCAGGCGAGGCATGGTTTTTCTTCCTTCTCATGGCCAGCAACGCGGCATTTGCCCTCATGTTGTGTTTGGATGGCGCGGCACGATTTTTCAGAAACAGTTGGCTGCGTGCAGAAGATTCGCGGACGGGTGAAAGCGAAGGTCGCCGGGTAAAACGGGCGGTCGAAGCGCGGCGAAGGGGATTCTTCGAAACCTTGCTGCAACGGATGCCCGGCCTCGGCCGCCCTGCTGCCGCGCTCATGCTTAAGGATACCCGCCTCTTCTGGCGCGATCCGGTGCAATGGTCGCAGTTCGCAATTTTCTTTGGGCTATTGGCAATTTACGTGGTGAACCTGCGAAATGTGTCAGCCGATCTTTCGAGTCCTTTCTGGGCAGTGGCAATCGGCTATCTGAACCTCGGCGCATCGGCACTCACGCTTTCAACCTTGACGACCCGGTTTGTGTATCCGCAATTCAGTCTCGAGGGCAAGCGGCTATGGATCCTCGGCATGGCGCCACTCGGCATCCAGAGGGTGTTATGGTTGAAGTTTCTGCAAAGCACGGCGGCGTCGACCGCCATTACCTTGTGTCTGACCGTCGGATCGTGTCTGATGCTCAATCTGCCATCGGAACGTATTGCGGTGTTCTCCGCAGCGATCGTCTGCATGAGCGCGTCGTTAAACGCGCTGGCTGTCGGGTTGGGCACGCTCTTCCCCAATCTTCAGGAGGATAATCCCTCCAAAATCGTCTCTGGATTCGGCGGTACCCTCTGTCTTGTGTTGAGCTTCGTTTACATCCTCTGCACGATGCTGTTGCTTGTTCTCCCCGCAGCGGTCGATGGCGCGGAAGCGGTGTTGCTGGGAACCGCCAACCCGTTGTGGTCCGTGTTTTCAATCGCCTCAGCATCGGCGTTGAGCGCGGTCACAACGATAATCCCCATGGCGCTCGCCCTCCAACGGGTGAAATCCATGGAAATCTGAACGGCGTTCATCCGCCCCGGCGAAATCAGTCGCCGCGCGAAACGTCTTCCTCTCCCGGCATGCGACGGCCCGTGCCACCGTCGGTTAACAACGCCGCATCGGAACCCCGTGTCGGCAGTCGTTCGTGTCGTCCTCCCACAATGCCTTCGTACAGCCGTCTTGGCAGGCTTTTGCCGCGCTCTTCGGCTTCCAATTCGTCCAATGCATCCTTTTTCGCATTCTCCCATGCCTGGGCAAATCCAGGGGCGGCTACGATCATTTTGCGCACGGCGCGAGCGATTGTCTCGAGGTCCCGCTCGGCACGCCGCATCGGAGCACGGTTCAAATCCGCCACTTTCAGACGCAGATTTTCATTTTCCTTCCTCAGGGTTTCCAACTCCGCACGCAGAGTTGTCCAACCATCGTGCTCCATGGCGATTCTTTCGCCCATCACACGTTGCTGGCGCGCGAGCGTCATTTCAGCCCGCCACCCGCGCCACCAGCCCATCGCCGCAAAAATGAGTCCGAGCATCAAACCCCAAGTGAACGGATGGCCAAGGATGTTTCCGAGAAATTCCACAATGCCAGACTAGGACGGAACAACCCTGTGCGCCAGTGTTGCCTCAGTGCGCCGCAGGATTCCCGGGATGCCATCCAGCAGTACCGAAAGTGGTCCTACCGGGAGTCCGAATACGGTATCTTCGCGACCCTCGATCTGGTCAACGAGTCGGACCCGCGATGTCTCCTGCGCGCCGTAGGCCCCGGCTTTGTCCAGGGGATTAACGTCCTCAATGTAGAGCGCAATTTCCTCGGTATTCACTTTTCGAAACGTCACAAGCGCACGGTCTACAAACCCCTCACGACGTCGCCCCCCTTCCTGTAATACCGCGACAGCCGTGAAAACCGCATGCGTGCTCCCGGACAGGGCAGCCAGCATCCGCCTTGCCTCGGGGAGATTCGCCGGCTTGCCGTACACCCGCCCGCCGAATGCCACGAGCGTGTCCGCGCCGATTACGACAGCCTCCGGATACATCCCCGCAACAGCACGCGCTTTTCGCAGCGCATTCCAAAAGACTGTCTCCCTTGCGGAACAATAGTCCGGATTCACTTCTTCCACACCGGCGGGGCAAACCTCAAAATCGTATCCTGCCGCCTCCAGCAACTCGCAACGGCGCGGCGATGCTGAAGCCAGAATCAACCGTAATGGCGCACCTGCGGACTCAGTGCCTGCCACGCTCATGGAATTGAACCGAATGACGGCCATACGCTCTTAGTGAGGCTGTTCACCCCGTATCCGTCGGGAACGCGAAACACGCTGTCCCTTGCGGGATCGCACTGCAGCGTTTCAAGCGTCCAGATAGCGGCAGGACGCAAGGTGGCCTCGCGGGCAGCCGGAATGACACGCATTGGTGCCCCGGGCAATCCGTTCGCGCCCATTCGGGTGGCACCGCCTAGAACGGCGCCCAAAACAGCAAGAACCTGATCGCCATGCCGCACCAGTTCGTCATTGCACGGATGATCCATGGCGATCCAAACCGCCGCGGCCGAAGTTTCGTCCGGTTGGACACCCCTGATTTTGTGCTCTCCACAAATGCGCCCTGAGATGGTTTCCGTCCTTCCCGTGGCCATCCATTCCACGCCGCCGGAATCCTGACCTGCGCCGGGATAAAAAATCTCGATGGCCGTGCGAGCATTATGTAACAGCACGGTTGCGCGTTGATGTTTTGAATCCGTAATGACGCTGATGCCGCCAATATCCAGACGCGTAAGGCTGCCACTTGCGCACAATGTAATGCTTCGCACATTCTCACTATCGCCGGACGCGCCTGGAACAGCATCGCCAAGCCGGAACACCAGCGAGATGGCCCCTTCACCCCCGGAATCCTCCGCCCCATTCGCCGAAGGGCTGGCAATGGCCGAAAACAGCAGTGCCGCGGTCCCTGGCAACACACCGGGCAGCCGCCGCAAAATGCGGTGGCACCATGGGAGACTTCTCCTGCCGAGGCGCAACCCGGACATCATTTTATAATGCCTCGAGGACGCACAATCGCAAGTTGTCCCGCATAACAGGAACAAGCCGCGATTTGCCCTTCCTTGAGGGTGCTGTTTGTTGTGGAGTGAGCCGCACCAACGCTTTCCTCGATGTTTTTGAGCGCCTCGAACGGGTTGCGACACGTCTTCCTGCGCCGATGCAGGAGCCGGTGCTCCGCGAGATTGCCCCGGTCAAGGAGCTCTTCCTCATGCGCCGCGCCCCGCGCATGGCTGTCGCGGCGCCGAATCCTGCGATCTGGGCGCGTACCCTCAACGTTCTTGCACACCGCAGACTTATCTCGGAAAGCCAGGCGCACGGCATCGACGCTGCCCAATCGTGGATCGCAGTGCGCGATGGTCGGCCCGGAGTCCTGGAAGTGGGATCCGCAGGTAGTCCTGCGCTTACGGCTGCCGATCTCGTTGTCGTCGTTGTTGACGCTGCCGATCGCGATGCGGGACGCACCACCCGCGAATTGGCGCGCCGCGCGCTCACCGTTCGTCAGACAGCCAAGCACGAAGCTGAGGAACAGCCTGCACCCGTACTCGGCATCGTCCTGGCTCCGGACGGAGCAGACGCCGTACGCGTCCAGACCCAGTTGAACGATGCGCTCCGTGCGGAAACAATCGCAGGAGCCCGGCTGATCGCCACGGTCATCCTAGCCGAAAACCTGGAGCAGCCCGTCTCTACGATGCAACAGCCGCAACCCTTCGACGGAAGCGCAGCTTCCGTGGCGGCTTTGATCGTGAGGGAATTGCCTCTGCCGACACGATTGGAAGCTGCGCGACTGTTTTCCGCACGCGAAGCGCAGGAAGACATCTCCCGAACGCTTATAAAATCGGTTTCGGCACTGGCCGGCCTCATCGGAGCGCAACCACTCCCCCTCGCCGATTTTCCGGTTTTGCTTGCAATGCAATGCGGAATGATCGCCGGTGTGGTGCACATTGGCGGAGGGCAGCCCGGCCCGCTTTTGCTTGGGCGTTTTCTCGCCGCCATGGGTTTTAACCTCGCTGCCGCGGTGGTATTCCGAGAGGGAGCGCGCGGCCTGAGCAAATTTTTCCCTGGTTGGGGTCAGGCCATCGGCAGTGGCGTAGCTGCAATGGGCACCTACGCCATCGGGATGGCGGCGCAGGCGCACTTTATACGCGGCGCAGGTCTTGCCGAAGCTCGCGCGCTGCTTCGCAGACCGCTTCTTGCATTGCCCGCTCCGAAAAAGCGGGCGAAGGATTCTGCGCCTGGCAGAAAATGAGCCCGTCCGAAATCGTCGCGGCGTTCAGGGAACTGGATTTGCATCCTTCGAAAGCGCTGGGGCAGAACTTTCTGCACGATGCGAATATGGCAAGGGCACTGGCGGCCGTTCTGCAACCCGCCATTGCCGCCGGAGATCGGATTGTGGAAATCGGCCCAGGTCTCGGTTCGCTGACTGCTCCTCTGTTGGATGCGGGTGCGCGGGTTGTCGCTATTGAAAAGGATCGCCGTCTTGCAGAATGGCTGCGGCGACGTTTCCCAGCCGCAATCGCAGCGGGCGCTCTTGAGGTGTTTCGTGCTGACGCACTGGATTTCGATGCGCGCGAACTTTTACCTGGCGGCCCGTTCGCGCTTGCAGGCAACTTGCCCTACAATGTTTCCACGCCGCTCCTATTCAAGTGGACCGCCCCCTGGCTTCCGGTTACCCACGCATTGTTGACCTTGCAGCTGGAGCTGGCCCGCCGCCTTGCCGCCTCGCCGTCCACACGCGATTACGGAGAGCTGTCCATCGTTCTGCAGCGTCGTTTCCATATCCGATTTCTCCGCAAACTTCCCCCGGCAGTTTTTATTCCCCGGCCCGGCGTGGATTCCGGTTCAGTGCTGCTAGCGGCGCGTTCGCCTGAAAGCCTGCTTCCCTGCGACGAAACGGCACTCCGCAGGCTGCTCGCGGCGGGGTTTGGCCAGCGGCGCAAGCAGATGCGAAAAGCCATGGAGCGCGAAGGTCTTGCGTGGGCGGAGGTGGCCGACGCATTGAATATTGCACACCAAACGCGCGCTGAGGATGTCGGCGTGGAGGATTGGATCGCGCTTGCCCGACGTCTTTCCCCACCCGGCGCGGCACAGTCGGGATTCGAAGAACTGTTCGATGTCGTCGACGAGTGCGACCGGCCGATCGGCCGCGCGTCCCGCGATGAAGTCCACGCACGAGGGTTGCGTCATCGTTCGGTGCACATCCTCGTCTGGAATGGTGCAGGCGAGGTCTGGCTTCAACGGCGGTCTTTTCTTAAGGACCGTTACCCCGGACGATGGGATTCGAGCGCAGCTGGCCATCTGGACGCGGGCGAATCCTACGATGCGGCGGCCCGGCGGGAGTTGCGCGAGGAACTTGGGGTGGATGCTCCCTGCGAGTTTGTGGCCAGACTGGAAGCTAGCCCCCAAACGGGGGGCGAATTCGTAACCGTGTGGCAGGCGCGCCACGATGGTCCGTTCCAATGTCCCCCCGCAGAAATCGACTGCGGCGCGTTTTTCCCCCCCAACACCATCGCACGATGGATCGCAGCGCGACCACAGGATTTCGCCCCAGGATTCCTTGCGGCGTGGTCCGTCGGCCAGACTGGTGCCGGAGAGGTCGTCACGCCTCAGCCGCGTTGCGCCACGGCTCGCACGATGGATTCCTGAATGGATTCCGCTGCTGCCTCGGGATCTGCGGCGTCCCGGATCGGACGCCCGACAACGATGTAATCTGCGCCATTGCGAAACGCTTCCTCCACTGTGGCTACGCGTTTTTGATCGTCCACACTCCGATTCATCACCGGCCGGATGCCGGGCGTCACCACCAGCAACCGCGGACCCAGCGCAGCACGCAAGGCGCCAGCCTCCCGCCCCGAAGCGATGACCCCGTCGCATCCGGCTTCAAGTGCACGTTGCGCTCTGGACAGAACAAGCGACTCCACGTCGCACTCAAAACCGAGATCGCGCAAATCGCCTTCGTCAAGACTCGTTAGTGCCGTCACGGCAAGGATCTTCAGCCGTGGACCCTTGGCCGCACCGGCCGCGTGCAGGATGGCGTCGTTGCCGTGCACGGTCGTGAAATCCACGGGCAGTTCTGTGAGCCGGGCCACCGCGCGCTTCACCGTCTCCGGCACGTCGAACAGTTTGAGATCGAGGAAGACGCGCTTTCCCTGTCCGGCAAGCCAGTCGAGGAATTCACTGCCGCCACCCCCAAGAAACAGCTCTAAACCGACCTTATGAAAAATGACCGAGTCGCCAAGGTGCTCGACAATCCGACGCGCTTCGGCGACATCAGGCATGTCCAACGCAAAAATAAGCCGCTCCCGCATGGGCAATTCACTCCGGCCATTATAAGGCTGATTCATCGGGTTGCGCTGATCGAAACGAAAAATCCGGGTGTTGTATGACAAAACAGGACTGGCCACCGCACACGGTCTCTTGTAGAAAGCCAGCGTCGTCTCAGGACGTCAAATCATGAATGCAAGCCTTCCAAGATTTACAGCGTCCGTCGGCTTCCTGCTGCCCGCCGTACTAGCAGTTTTCGCCCTGCAAATCACCACGCAGATCCTCAAGGCTCAGGTCGGGACGGATAATTCCCTCGTCGTTCTCGACAAGACGACCCGCGAGTTGATTGATGCAAACACGGAGGCTGCCGCTTTGTTCAAGAGTGCCCCGGAAGAACTCGCCCCGGATGCCATCCCTGCCTTTGCCCAGATCAATGTCCCTGCGAAACTGCTTTCCAGCGACGAAATGCGCCGCCTGGAGAGCGCGTTGCAGACGCTTGAAGAAACCCATCGCCTCGTGGCAAAGGTCGTGCTTTCCAAGTCCAGCGATCTCGCGCTCAACGCCGCCCGTCTGGCTGCTTACACAGCCAAGCTGGGCAACACGGAGAGCACTGTTGGCGTGTTGTTCGATCACACCGGTAACCAACGGCTCCTGGCGTTCTCGGCTCTTGCGCGCACGAAGCTGGGAGGTCGGTCTGTCATCGATCAAGCCGCTGCTGCCGCGAGAGCGGCTCTGCGAAAGGGGCAAACACCGGGCGAAGCGGCAACTCGTTACATTGAAGCGCTCGACTCGGCGTTTTCCAATGTACGACAGGCAGACTTGGAGATTGGCGCGCCAACCATTTCGCCTGGCATCGAAAAATCGGAGCGAACACGGCAGAACGCTTCGGACGCGCCCAGCGGTGCAGCAGCCGGATCTTCAGGCAACCTCTCCGGTGCAGATACCGAGGCTGCCAACGAGTCTTACCTGGGCGGGGAGCGCGATGCGTCAGCCCAGCCAGGCGCAGCGTCGCGCGGCCGCAGCCCAGCCTCCTCCGGCTTCAAGCTCGATAGCGGGATGAAACTGATTATCGCAACCACTGGGCTACTCCTGTTTCCAATCGTTTGGTCGGCTGTCTCCCAGACAATGAAGCGTATCCGCCGCGCAAAACGCGCCCGCTCACGCTACGCAGAGTTGGCCACCCAAATTCAGAAAACCGGACCTCAGTCTCCCAGTGTAACGATTCCCTCTCGCATCAAGTCAGATACAGGATCGGTTCCGACCGACAGGCAGCCTTTTCCCCATGGGAGCGATGCGGGCTCGACCGGGTTACGTCCCAAGGCGCTTATTCGTGACGCTGCTCCGATCACGCCTGTACCCCGCGTGTTTGGCGATCCGGAAGTTGTCGATGATACCGGCGCAGTCGATGTCGCTCTGCGTTATGTGCGCGCCGCCCGCGAAGCGCCCGATGAAATTCGCGCCGATCTTCTGGTGCGCCTTGAGCGGCATCTGGTCGCAATGCGTGAGCAACAGCTTCCTGTGGTTGTGCGCCCTCAACGGCGGTTCGAACAGGAACCCGTGGAACACACCTGAAACAGGGTGATCGGCGCAAGCCGCAGCACGACTGCAGGGAGTCCGCTGGGAGGAACAGAAATTGAACAACGGTTCAATTCCTCCGTTGACAACACGTTTCCTTCCGACCCATCGTATGCCGCCTAGTCGCATGATCATTCCGCCTTTCCTCCACGCGCCACGCGCATTCTTCCTTCTGCGCGCGCTGCTCGCAGCTTTCCTCTTCGTCGGCTGCGCCGTCGGCCCCGACTACAGACGCCCCGACACACCCGTACCCGCCAACTGGAAGGATGCCCTGTGGAAAACTGCCGAACCTCGCGACATTACACTGGACGATCGGTGGTGGAAAATCTTTGACGATGTCCGCCTCAACGAACTCGAAGAACGCGCCCTGAACTTCAATCAGGAGCTTAAAGCTGCGTTCGCCAATGTCGAACAAGCGCGCGCTCTGTCGCGGGTGGCCCGCTCGGAATTGCTCCCCTCATTGCGTTCCAGCGGCCTGTTCCAACGCCAGCGTGATTCCGAAGACGGAGGCTTCAACCTCCCGGGCCGCTCGCTCACGCGGTCCTCGTGGTCCATCCCAGCCGATCTGAGCTACGAACTCGACGTGTTCGGTCGCGTCCGCCGTTCGTTCGAAGCGGCCCGCGCCGATGCACAGGGAGCCGCCGCAGCTTACGGTACCATTCTGCTCAGTCTGACCGCCGATGTGGCCACCAACTATTGGAATCTCCGCTCCGTCGATGCCCAACTCAGCCTGCTTCGATCAACAGTGGGGCTGCGACGCGAAGCGCTCGACCTTGTCCAAAGCCAGTTCGACGCCGGTGCGGCATCCGATTTCGAGCTTTCTCAGGCGGAGACCGAACTGGCTTCCGCAGAAGCTGGCGTGTTCGCTCTCGAACGCTCGCGAGCGCAGCTGGAAAATGCTCTTGCCATTCTTACCGGTTCTCTTGCATCGGATTTCACCATGGCGTCAATGCCGCTGGATAACGTTCCGCCCGGCATTCCCGCCGGCATCCCCTCAGCCTTGCTTGAACGGCGTCCGGATGTCGCTGAAGCGGAACGTCAGATGGCAGCCGCCAGCGCCCGTATTGGTGTGGCCAAAGCGGCGTTTTTCCCTTCCATCTCCCTGACATCCAGCGCCGGAGTCGCCAGTGAGGCGCTCGCAGATCTGTTCCGTTGGGGCAGCCGCACATGGGCTTTTGCGCCGAGCATCGTGCTGCCGCTCTTCGAGGGCGGGCGTCTGCGCGCCGATCTCGACGCTGCTAAGGCGAACTACGAAGCTGCTGCTGCAATCTATCGCCAGCAGGTGCTTGTCGCGTTTCAGGACGTCGAGAACGCGCTGTCAGCTATCCGACTGCTCGCCGGTGAAGTCGAAGCAGCATCCCGTGCCACAGCAGCCTCCGCCCGCACAGCAGAGATCGCGTTTCAACGCTATCGCGAAGGCGCTGTCAGCTATCGCGATGTGGTGGAAACCCAGCGCACAGCGTTGAACGTGGAACTTGAGCAGGTCCGCGCGCAGGGCGATCGCATGGTCGCGACTGTCGCATTGATTCGCGCACTCGGCGGCGGCTGGCGCGCTCCCTATTGATTCGTTCGGCCCGAACGCTCCTGCCGCACAGGTCGGCGTCCGCCCGCGCCAAGCGCTTCCAATTCCCACCGCGTTAACGGGCGCACTGCGCCGGGCGCCATCCGCGCAATGGTCACAGGTCCAATTCGAACGCGCTTCAAACTTTTTACCTCGTAACCAAGTCGTGAAAACATAACGCGTACCTGCCGTTTCACGCCCTGGGTCAAAACAACGCCCGCCTGCGCACCCCCACGCGCAAACGCCCGTACCGCCTTCGCGCGAACGCCGTCGATCATCGTGCCGCGCAAAAGTTTATCGTACGCTGACGACTCCGGTGCCCGGTCGAGCGTTACGACATACTCTTTTTCTACCTCGTGCCTTGGATGCGCAAGGCGCTCCGCGAAATCGCCGTCGTTGCTCAGCAACAACAAGCCCTCGCTGTCTTTGTCGAGACGCCCAATGTAATCGAGCTTCGAGAATTCCGCGGGCAATACATCGTAGATGGTGCGCCGGGCCCGTTCATCGCTCCGTGAACAAATGACCCCCCGCGGCTTGTGAAATGCTAGATAGCGCAATGGCTCGGGCACCGCACGACGTTTGCCCACCTCGACAACATCGCCTGGGGAAATCCGCGCCGCAAGATCCGTGCAGCGCTGCCCGTTTATGCTGACGCGTCCGTCGGCAACCAGCTGTTCCACGGCGCGACGCGATCCAAACCCGCACTGCGCCAGATAACGATTGATCCGAATGGGACCCGCCGAACGTGGTTTCTCGCTCCGTCCAACACGTTCCCTCGGCTCGCGTCCAACAGGCTTCCCACGTTGACCCGTCCGACGCGTGTCGCTCTCAACGGCCCACGGCGGTGCACCCTCCGCGCCATCGCTCCGACCGGCGGAGCGTCGTTTTGTAAAGGTCTCGCCGGTGTTGCTCTTCTTTGGAGTGCTTCTTCTCGCGTTGCCGCGGTCAGTACTCACTTTGCCCGCTTTGTCTCTTCGCCCAATGCTGCGGGGCTGGCCGACGCTGGCCTCCTCCGCTCTATCCCAATTGGTACGGGGCTTGCCAGCGGCGGAGCGTTTTTTCTTCCCTTGGTTGGCGTTGGCGCGGTTGACGTTGTCCCTGTTGGTGGCAGGCTGACCCCGATTTATTCTTCGGGTTTGGTTTTTGGCAGACCCAGCACTCGTTGGTCGTCTTTCCATTGCCCCCTCTTCTTGAGAAGTTCCACTCGCTCAAACCGTTTGAGCACACTGCGACGCGCCTTGATTGCGCCAGAACGTTTCAGGCTGGGATGCTGGGACATAATGAGAAAAAGTTGACAGTGGATTGGTTGCAAACACCGGGTGGCGGGCAGAAGGAAGAATTAGTTAGTACTCAAATAACCACATCTCACGGATGGTTGCAACCGGATGTCGGCATTTGCCAATTGCTGCGAGTTTGCTTCACTAGTTGAATGAAGCTGCGTCCTTGCTACGCTGCATTGATGACTGGTGCCGTCACCGTTCTCTTTGCCGCGTTCTTCGCACCGTGTGCCACCGCCGGCGATCCAGAAAATGGCGGCCCGCTTGAGTGGAAAGGCGCTGAATTTTTTGTCGAAGCCGATTGGAAACCGTTTGACGCAGATGGCGACGGACGGCTTAACGAACAGGAATTCAAGGCCTACGAAGCTGCACCGAATCCCGCCGACCTTGTTGGAGGCATGAAGTCGGTCTTCGCAGGCCAGCCGGAGAGACTCTGGCGCCTGCGCGAGTTAATTGGAAAGTTTGACGGCGACGGCAACGGACGTTGGAGCGAGGGCGAATTCCGCGATTTTAAAAAATACGACGGAGATTACGGCTGGCTTTACGATCTCGACGGCAGCGGACGTATGGATTCTAAGGAAAAGCGCATACGCAACGAGGAACTCGCGGAACTTGAGCGCATCTATCGAGAACGCCGCGATCTGTCTTGACCGACGGTCTCTCCGCCCCGCCTGCGCTGCCCATGCTGCTTCCGCATGGTCTCACCTTGGTGGAGGCAAATGCCGGGACCGGCAAGACCGAGACGCTCAGCCGTGCTGCAGCCGCATTGTTTGCAGCTGGATTCGTTAATCATCCCAGGCGGCTTGTAGTCGTCACTTACACCGTTTCCGCAGCAGGCGAATTGGCAGGGCGCATTCGCCAAACAATGCAGACACTCCACGACGCCATGGCACCCGGTGGTAATCCCGAGGTCCAATCCGGGAACGGGCTCCCAACCGAACTTCTGAACGCGCTCAATGAGGCGGGTGTGCCCCCAGCCGATGTCCGCCGCAATCTGCGGCTCGCGCTCGGTGCGTTCGATGAAGCGCTCGTGAGCACCATTCACGCATTTTGCCGCCGGTTGCTGCGCGATCATGCGCTCGATCTTGGCGCGCCTATGGACGAGCTGCCTGTAGTCGCCGGACGCCAGGCGTGGAACGCCGCAGCACGCGATTTCTGGCGCGTGCATGTGCATCGGGCCCACCCCATTGTCGGCGCACTGGTGAATTGGGCAGATCTCACGCCGGAACGGCTTGCGACGCAACTTGCGCCTCTGCTGGCAGATCCGGGCTGCACGGGCGTTGTGCCCGATCCTGCGCTCACTGCCGATACATTGGTTGCAGACATCGTTTCGACAGCTGCCAATGTCGCTCAGAGATTGCGCGAAGATGAGGCAGCCGTTGAAGCTCAGATGGCCTCGCTCAGACAACCGGCGCGGGACAAACTCTCGGCCGCTTTACGTTCGGTGTCGTCCGCAGGATCGGTCGGCGATCCCGAGCTGGCTCTGTTGCTGGACGACCTTCTCACGCTCGGCGGGCCGGATCTGGACAATGTCAAAGCCCGCGCATCCGCACCGACTCATTCTGCGTTTGCACTTTGCCGCCGTCTGCGCGCGAGGGCGCTCGCGTGGCGGGCAAATTTTCGTGCCGCTGCCGCCGCATGGATGAAGGAGGCTCGCACTTCTGAAATTGGAGCAGGCAAAGGGGTGACCTTCGACGAGATGATCGGACGTGTTGCAACGGCCTTCAGCGGTCCCGGAGGGAAGACCGTCGCCCGACGAGTTGCAGCGTCATTCGACGCAGCATTGATCGACGAGTTCCAGGATACGGACTCCGCCCAGTATGCCGTTTTGCGCGCCGTATTCGGTCAGCCGCACCAGCGCGTGCTGCTCGTGGGCGATCCGAAACAGTCCATCTACGGTTTTCGCGGCGCGGATCTCGGGGCCTACCTCGCTGTCGCGCGGGAACTCCGTTCCCAACACCGCGCGTTTGCGTTGCTGACAAATTATCGATCGCAGCCGGGCCTTGTTCGTGCGGTCAACGCCATGTTTACGCGTGACCCGGGCGTGTTCGGCGAGGAGGGATTGCAATACCAGCCATCCGGTTCCCCACCGGAAATGCAGCCGGACAGGGATGATGGTCAACCGCCCTTGCGAATCATGATCGCGGGCGATCCTGCCAATCCCTTCTCGCGAATCGAAGATGCGCGCACCGCCGTGGCCAAGGCGATTGCGCAAGCGCTCGCCGGGTTGCTCAAGGAAAATCCTCCGACCCGGGATCTCTCCGGGGTGGCGATCCTCGTACGCCGCTCATCCGAATTGCCATCCATCCGCGAGGCGCTCGCCGCCAACGGCATTCCCTTCGTTTCGATGGTTGATGAAAGTGTGTTCGAATCCTCCGAAGCTCTTTACCTGAGACTTTGGATGGATGCACTGCTCAATCCTAGCGATCCCGGGAGAATTTTGACCGCGTTGGCAACCCCTCTGCATGGATGGCCGCTCTCAGCCTTCTGGGAAGCCCGCCAAGAAGAAAGCGCACTCAATCTTGCCCTGGAACAGACAGCGCGCACCCGCGAGATCTGGCTGCGCGCAGGCTTCGCCGCAGCATTTCGCGGTGCTCTGTGGCAAAACGGGCTTCCCGCACGTCTCGCCTCGGAACCCGGCGGTCAAAGAGTCCTCACAAACCTTTCTCATCTTGTCGAACTCATAAGCGACGCAGAACAACAGGGCCGCCTGACCCCGGCCGGATTGATCGCCTGGCTCGAAACGCGCCGCGCCGGCGGTACAGGAGCATCCCCAGCAGAAAGCGAAGACGCGCACCCACGTCTCGAAAGCGACGCCAACGCTGTCCGCATCCTGACTGTGCACCGTGCAAAAGGCCTTCAATTCGATCAGGTGTTTGTCTCGGGCATCTGGATGACAGGCGATGCAGGTCGCGCAGACGCCGACACACCTCTTAAGGCCATGATTTTCTCCTCGCCGGACGGCACAATCCGGCGCGAGGTCGATCTCGGCACCGATCCACGAAGAAGCGTCGATGCCAACGAGGAAATCCGCACGCTTTATGTTGCTCTCACAAGGGCTCGCAACGCCTGTCATCTTATCCTGCCAATCTGGAAAAATCTTCCCTCAGGCGCCACCGGACGTCTGCTGGCCATCGATAAAGCCGAGAATCTCCCAGCAGCCGTCGCGGAGCTGGCTGCCGCCGCCCCGGCAGAGATCGCCTTCCATTTCGCGGATTGCGATGCCTCCCCTCCTGAAACAAGGCCGGCTCTCGCACAGTCATCTAACTTCGCCATACCGAAGTGTACCGCGAATTCCGGACCGCTCGTGTTCCGCGGGGATATTCCGTCCTCGCGCCTCCTTGCGAGTTTTTCGTCAATCGCGGGTGACAGGCACGGTCCAACCGGCGGCAATGGTGCGGGGGACGTTGAAGCGGTTGCGGACGAACCTTCCGGTGGGGAAGGGGATGTCGCTCTGGATGCGGCAGCCACTGCAGAGTTGGCTGACGAACTCGGCGGCTTCCCCCCCGGAAGACGCACAGGATTATTTTTCCACAAGCTTCTCGAAGATCCGGCTGTTTTGGTGCAGCCCCCCGATTCCGGCGCATTGCAACGCGCGTTGCGTTATGCCGGACTGCCCCCTCAACTTGCACCCGCTGCTCAGCACCGGTTGCACACGCTCGCCCACTGTTTTATCCCGGATCCTGCCGGTCCGCAGGGGCCTCCCATCGGCCTCGGCGATCTCCACCGGTTGTCGTGGCAGGCGGAAACAAAATTTCATCTACCCTGCAAAGGCATCGATCGCGCATCGCTCGCAATCGTGATGCGAAGGCGGTTCGGCGCGCCCGGAGAAGAAACCGCGCGGCGGCTGGAGGACGGTCCAACCCTTGATGTCGAGGGATTTCTTACCGGCCAGATCGACGGCTTGTTCCTGCACGACGGACGGTGTTACCTGTTGGACTGGAAAACCAACCGCATTGGGACTGGGTCTGATGCCATGGAACGCGCAATCGCGAGCGGATTGTACCTGGTGCAGATGGCGATCTATATGGCGGCCTTGCGAAGACAGATTGCACGTCATCCGCCCGCGCGTGGCCCGGTGGAGGGGTTCGGCGGGGCAATCTACCCGTTTCTCAGGGCCCTGGCGCCCGAGCAGTCAACTCCGGCGGCATTCGTTCTGCGTCCCGATCCTCAGATCTTGAGCGAACTCGAGGTGGCCCTCGGCATACCGGCCTGAGCGAGGCGTTCGGTCTGAGCCCACCCAGATCGCTTCTTCTGCAGTAATCTGTTTTTCAGGCACTAGCCATGTTGCCCCTTCGGTGCCGCAGCAATCTGTCGGTCGCCCGCAACCACAACGTCAGATCCTCTAAAAACTCCTGTCGTCCCGGTTCGTTATGCAACTCGTGAAGCCAGCCGTCGTAGAGTTGCAGCGTTTTGTTTGGGCTGGACGCCCTTTCCATAAATTCCCGCGTGGCCTCAGGATCGGTGACGGGATCGGCAAGGCCGTGAGCGGCAAAAACCGGCACTGCCACCCGGGGAGCTGCAGCAAGAGCCTCCTGCCCGCTTTTCACCGCAAGCGTGTACGCGCGCGCGCTGATGAGCCGGTGCGTGAATGTCTGGCTGCGCGTTGTCTGTTCCTGCAGCCAGTCCTCATCCCGGCTGAGTTGAGACGGGTGCAATGGTGTCTCCTGCACCAACCCGGGAACGATCCGGCTCGCAATTGCCGCCAGCGCGCGCTGCCATGCGGATGCCCTTAGCCGCAGACGGAACCACGGTCCCACAAGACCCACCGCTGCAACACCCGGCATCCCGCCGTCCGTTGCGGCGTGCACCGCGATCTGCCCGCCAAAACTGAACCCGATCAACGCCACGGGGGAAGCCTTACCTCCAGGCAGCCCGGCTCGCACCACAGCCAGGTCTTCGAGGAAATCCGTAACAGCCAGAAAATCTCCGCGGCGGCCACCACTCAGTCCATGACCGCGCTGATCATAAACAACCCCCGAAAACCCCGCATGCTCAATATGCCGGGCGACATGCAGCAACCGCTCTGAGCAATCGCCCCAACCGTGCAGCAGCACCACATGAAATTCCTCGCCCGAGCCGCGGCTGTGCGTCTCCCAATATCGGGCGTGCAACGAGACTCGGCGTGCGCCATCGATTTGTCGTTCTTCGAATCCCCGGTCCAAAACGTCGGCCTGTTACTTGATCAACCTGGTTATCCGGCCTTTGTCGGGTGGTTTCTTTGCCAGCTGGCTTCGCAGGATGGGCACCATCTTTTGTCCGGTACTAGAGGGCACCTTCCGCGGCTGTAACGGGCCGGTCTTGAAGCCGGGTGTGCCCGTGCCCTCGGCTTTCTGCGCAAGGCGCACCTCGCTTGTCCGCGTTTCGATCGTCTTGTCGAGGCGTGACCATGTGGCGTCCCGCGTCATCGGAACGATGCATTCGCTGGCCGCAAGGCGCAGCAGGTAGAATTGAACCTGCGGGATGGACAATTGCACGAGCCCGGCAAGACGATCCGCATTGGCACCAAATTTTAACACGTCTGCAGCGTCAACGATAAATTCGAGAAGGCCTTCGTCACCGTCGTGATTTCCCGGGCGGTTCCCGTTCCAACGGAAAATCTGTTCCGGGGCGTGAAACAACGTCCGATTGCCCATGATCTCGTCAACCCGCGATGCCACTTCGATCGCAGCCCGATTCACATGCAGCGAGAGGCGGCGGATAATTTCTGTCTCTGGAACCGCAGTAAACCGGAATGTACCGGAAGGCGAAGCGGTGACTGCAACGAGTTTGTCGAGAACCTGGATATCTTTGCGCAACGAGCGGTCGTCGACCATGCACCCCGTGATGGCGCCCCGCTCGATGTGCACATCAAGCCGGCTCATGAACGGGACGTTCTGCATTTTTAAAATGCCCGTTCGGTGCGCCAGCACCGTGAGCAGCTCTGGCAACGGCATTTCCGAGATTTCTCCGGCGACAGACATGAAAGGGTCAGCTCAGGTTGATCGGGTCGGCTCGCGCCGCGGTCGAATAGCCTCCCGCGAAGCCGCGTTACCGGTATCTGCTTAGGTTCATCCGGGCAGAGTCCTTGCGCAAGCGAAGGTTGCTAAACGTAAATTCCACTGGCATCCCATCCCGGACGCCGTTTCGTTTCCCGTTTCATGCAACTCGACGACACCCAGAATTCCGCCGACCATCGCAATCTTGCGATCGACCGCGTGGGCGTGCGCGGGCTCCGCTTTCCCCTGCAGGTGCGCGATCGCGACAAGGCTACCCAGAGTACCGTAGCCACGGTGTCTCTCAGCGTGGATCTGCCACATCATTTTAAAGGCACGCACATGAGTCGGTTCGTGGAAGTGTTGAATGCCCACGGTGGAGTTCTGCACGTGGACAGCCTCAGGCCGCTTTGTGAAGAACTTAAGGCACGCCTCGAAGCGTGTTCTGCCCATGCGGAGTTCGAGTTTCCCTACTTTGTTTCGAAAAAGGCGCCGGTAACCGGTGCCCAGGGCCTCATGGATTATCGCGTCCGTTTTCATGCGGTCCTTAACCAGGCCGGGTTTGATCTCCTCACCACCGTCCAGGTGCCTGTCACCACCCTCTGCCCCTGCTCCAAAGCTATCAGTTCCCGCGGCGCACACAATCAGCGCGGTGAAGTGGCGCTCTCCGTGCGTTTTATCAGACCGGTCTGGATCGAGGAATTGATCGCTCTTGTGGAAAGCAGTGCCAGTTCCGAATTGTATTCGCTTCTGAAACGCCCCGACGAAAAGGCCGTCACCGAGCGCGCATTCGACAATCCTGTCTTCGTCGAGGACGTGGTGCGTTCAGTCGCGGAGAAGGCAGCCGCGCATCCCCAGATCTCGTGGTATCGTGTGGAAGCGGAAAATTTCGAATCCATTCATAATCACAACGCCTTCGCCCTCATCGTCTCTCCGGGAGGAGTCACTTCCGCGCTTTGAGCTGCCACACGAAACGATGACACGCCAGCAATGTGAGAAAATCGCCCGCCAGGAAGTGGCCACTGTGCTCGATTCCATGCCACCGGAGTTGGCAGGTCCTGCGAGCGAAGTCCTGTTCGAATGCCGGTGGAATGCACCGTCCGAGTGCAACGATTATCTTGGTCTGTTCGAAGGGCCGGACCTGCACGAATTTCAGTCCGGATCTGTTGCCTCTGTGCCGGTCGTGTATCTCTTTCTTGCAAATCTTCGGGCGCACGCCAGTGACACCCCCCGCCGCTTTCGTGAGGAAGTGCGGATTACCCTGCTGCACGAGCTTGGTCACTTTCTTGGTTGGGACGAAATCGACATCGCCGCCCGTGGCCTCGATTGATCTGCAAATCCGATCTTCGCTTCATTTTTTCTTGTCAAAACCCGCAAGATGAGAAGATACTTAATTGAATAGCGATTTGCTATCAGCCCCCTTCCGGGCGTGGCCGGGGAAAGACAGGAATGAAACTTCCTTGAGGGTGGGCCGGTAGCCTTTTATGCTGATGGTGCATCCTGCCGCGCGGCAGCGATACGCCGACCTTACAGTGGTGCTTGCTTGTGCGAGCCCGTCTATCAGCTTGGTGCCGGGAGCCGTGCGTGAGGTCATTGGTGGCGCGCGGGAGCGTGAGCTGGCCAAGCTATTAACCCAGCATTATATTAGTGGCGTATATGCTCTATGTATGTCTATTATGGCATGAAGCCAGGGTCAGCGCCGCGACATAATAGCAAAACGCAGGAAGTGATTCGCCAGAAGGCAAT
>CAZZCL010000028.1:0-35225 GCA_964652295.1 uncultured Chthoniobacterales bacterium | reverse complement strand
CGGGCGTTGGCCTGGATCCGCGCCAGCAGCAGCAGTCGCCGTCGGCATCGCTGCGAGGGCGGCTGCCGCGCTTTCATATCGGGCGTGCGCGTCGAGTGCGAGCAGCCTCATGATCCAGTCGCATAATGCCGGGTTCAGATCCGGACGCACATCGCCAAGCGGCACGACGCGATGCTGCAAATGGGCGCTCATGATGTCCTGCAGGGTTTCGCCTTCGAAGGCCGGTTGGCCCGCGAGCAGTTCATAAAAGATACAACCCAGCGAGTAGAGATCGGAACGTTCGTCCAGAGGCTGGCGATTGAATTGTTCGGGCGCCATGTAATGTACCGAGCCAAGCACGCTGTCGCCTTCGATGGATTGTGCGGTCGGGCCGCTGACCAGTTTGGACAATCCGAAGTCGAGAATTTTGAGCAGCGGCAGGGCGTTCTCGCGCTCGGCGATCATAATGTTTCCCGGCTTGAGATCGCGGTGGAGAATACCTTTGGCATGGGCAACGGCAAGGGCCTCGAGAAGCTGGTGTGCGGCGCTGCGAAATCCGGCTTCGTCGAACCGGCGCGTTTCGAGCCAGCGGGCGAGGGTGTCGCCCGCGACATATTCCATGACGACAAACGGGCCATGCTCATCCTGACCCAGATCGTGAACGGCCACGATGTTGGGATGATGCACAGCGGCGAGATTCACCGCCTCACGGCGGATCCGCTCGAGCAGTGCCGGGTCGCTTGCGCTGTCTTCGCGAAGGAACTTCAGGGCCACCTGCCGCCGCAACTGCCCGTCGAAAGCCAGATAAACATGGCCAATCCCGCCCGCTCCGAGGGGGCGCTCAATTGTGTACCGTCCGGCGATTGTGCCTTCGCGTGGCATGCGTGTCACATTGCCAGCGCAGACGGGGGGCGGGCAAGCCGATCCTGCGCTGCGGCGAATTACCGGGAGCGGTTGCTGTAACCAATCTCAAGAAATGCGCGCACGGCAAACACGGGAAGCAATGCCACGGCGCTCATGAGCAACCATGGCATCAGCCCGGGGATGCGCCGCGCTTCGCGGTGAACGACCGCGCTGAGCGCTTCGCGTGCCACCTGCTCGACGGCTACGGTCAAGCCCGGCGGACTTTTGAACTCCGGGTTTTCGCCTTCACGCGTGGCCACGTCGAGAAACTCCGTGTGCACCGGACCCGGGCATACGGTCGTGACGCTGACGCGCGAGCTGCGCAGCTCCACGCGCAAGGCTTCGCCCAGGTGCGTGACGTAGGCTTTGGTCGCGGCGTAGACCGCCATCTGCGGGACGGGGACAAGGCTTGCAATACTGCTGATGTTCAGGATTGCGCCATGTCGCCGCCGCCACATGCGCGGCGCGATGAGATGAGTCAGGCGCGTCAGCGCCACGACGTTGACTTCCAAAACCTCCTCAAGTTTGTACCAATCTGCGGTTGCGAAATCTCCGCTGTCGCCAAGTCCGGCGTTGTTGACCAGCAAATCCACGTCGAAACCCGAGCCGACCAGCCAGTTGGCGAACTCTTCGGTATCGCCCCGGTCGGAGAGATCCACGCGGCGGGTTTGGACATCGAGCGACGGGTGCGCCGCCCGCAATTCCATGGCCAGATCTTCGAGGCTTTCGCGTCGCGCCACAAGAATGAGCCGCCGCGCCATCGGCGCCAGTTGCCGCGCGATCTCGCGTCCGATGCCTGACGACGCTCCCGTAACCAGCGCGGTGCAGTCTTGAAGAATGTTCATGAGAATGAAAACCAAGCACGGAAGACACCTCGTGAAAATACCGGGATCTGGTCCGCTCGCGCCCGGCGCAGAGGCCCTGCTGGGCTGCAGACAATCCAGCTTGACCTCTGCGTGACGCGTGTTCAAGCATGCGCCGCATGAAGATTCGGTCAATTTCTTTCAGGGCGTGTCTGTGCGCCGTAGTTTTTGGTGCTACGCTCGGCGTCCCCGCCCAAGCTCTGGAGGTGATCCGCGCCAGGTATGGAACGGATCGCAAAGGGTTCGATGTGAGCGATATCGTACAAGGCTACGCCAACCGGGGCGTGCGATCATTTTACGTAAACAATGCGAGCATGGGCGGCGATCCGGAGAAGGCAAAGAAAAAGGAGCTGACTGTCGAGTATGTGAACCGCGGCCGCCGTTATCGCGATTCGGCGAAGGAAGGAACCCATTTTCAGTTTCAGGGGCCTCTCCTCGGCGGCGGCGGGGGGTATCACTTTCATCAGGGCATTGATGGGGCCGAGCGCGCAGAGCTGGTTATCGACAACGAATTGTCCGCGCCTGTTACAGCTTATTCGCTCGATCGGTGGGGCAGCTGGCGCTGGGTGGGTACGATCGATCCGGGTCGCGCATTGGCTGCGCCGGCGTACATCGGCCAGCAATGGCGCGTTACCGGGCCTCGCGGACGCACCGTGGAAGAGATTACAGTGCGCCGCCGCCAGCAGCGCGAGGTTCTGCGCGAGGGCGGAATCCAGCTGCCCTTTCCGCCTGTCTTCGGCGGAGGCGGTTACGGACGTCCGGACGATTATTACTACGGGGGAGGCGGCGCTTATGTTGGCACGTTGACGGTGCAGAACACCTTGCGCGTGCCCGTCCGCGTTTACACCATCAACCCAGGACGCGATTGGCAGTTCGTACGCGTGCTGCGTGCGGGTGAGAGCGGGCAGTTTGCGACCGAACCACGACGACGCTGGATTGTGACCGACCTTGCAAACAGGGTGTTGCGCAGCGTCGAGGCGGAGCCGGGGAACGCATTGCTGCGGCTCTGAAATCGCATCGGCGCGTGCCGGACCCACGCGTACGCCAATCTCCCCCGCAAGCTGGAGACGGGCGAAGGCGTCGCGATTATGACGCAGCGCAACCTGGCGTGGCTCTTGACCTATCGGCTGCTTTCGCCGAATGGCTTTGGCTTAGGACCGACACACATCCATCCGGGCCATGCAAAGCATCATCGACGACGGCCGCACAGCCGAGATTCATTTCAGCAACGACGAGATCGCACGTTATTCGCGCCATCTCATCATGCCGGAAGTTACCCTTGAAGGACAACGCCGACTGAAGGCGGCCGCCGTGCTCTGTATCGGTACGGGCGGATTGGGCTCGCCGATTGCGTTGTATCTGGCGGCAGCCGGCGTCGGGCGCATTGGCCTCGTGGATTTCGATATCGTCGATTTCTCAAATCTTCAGCGCCAGGTGATTCACGGCACAAAGGATGTCGGGCGCAAAAAACTGAATTCTGCACGGGATCGCATCCGCGACATCAACCCCAATGTTCAGGTGGATCTGCATGACGCTATGTTCACCAGCAACAACGCGCGGCAGTTGGCAGCGGATTATGACATCGTGGTGGATGGGACGGACAATTTCCCGACGCGTTACCTTTCCAACGACGTGTGCGTGTTTCTGAAAAAGCCAAATGTGTATGGGTCTATCTTCCGCTTCGACGGCCAGGCCACGGTGTTTGCCCCGCATCTGGGCGGGCCCTGCTATCGGTGTCTTTATCCCGAGCCACCGCCGCCCGGTATGGTGCCAAGTTGTGCGGAGGGCGGAGTTCTTGGCGTCTTGCCGGGGGTGATCGGCGTCATGCAGGCGATTGAGGCTGTCAAACTGATCATCGGCATCGGCGAACCGCTGCTTGGCCGGCTCGTTCAATTCGATGCGCTGCGCATGAAGTTTCGCGAGTTCAAGTTGCGGCGCGATCCGAAATGCCCGGTGTGCGGCGAGAATCCCACAGTGACCGATCTGATCGATTACGATCAGTTCTGCGGCATCCCTCAGGCCCGCAAGGCCGATGAGGAGGAGGCCGATGTGCCGGCGATTTCCGTGCGCGATCTCAAGGCGCGTCTCGACAAAAACGACCGATTTGTCCTGCTCGATGTCCGCGAAACGTTTGAACACGATATCTGCTGTATTCCTGGCGCGCGGTTAATACCGCTAGGCGAACTGCCTTCGCGCATGAGCGAACTGGATTCCGCAGACGACATCGTCATTCATTGCAAAAGTGGCGTGCGAAGCGCCAAGGCTCTGCGCTTGCTGCAGAAGGCGGGCTTTCAGAAACTGGTGAATGTGGACGGGGGCATCCTTGCCTGGGCGGAGGATATTGATCCTTCGGTACCAAAGTATTGATTGCGCCTGTTATGGATCGATCGCGAGAGGCCGGCGAGCTGCCCGATGGCCCGCGTGGTTGGGAGGCCGTGTGTGATCTGTTGTGCTGTCCTTCGACCCGGCAGCCTCTGCATGCGGTTCCCGGGGCATCCGACCCGCGGCTGCCGCAGTTGGAGGGAGTGGATGCCTGGCTTCTGACGGAGGATGCCACCCTCGCGTATCCTGTGATGGAAGGCATCCCCCGTTTGTGTCCGGAGGACGGCGTCAAGCTCTGAGGACGTGCGCGAAGCGAGCCTGCTGCAGTTCGGACTTGTAACGTGGACGGCACGGGTTATGCAGTCAGGACGAAGCATGAGGCGACGTTTTTGCATCTTCGAGGCCAGCACACAGCTGGTATGCATTGTCGGCTCTGCGTGGTTTCTGGCGGGATGTGCTGTCGTCGATCGTGCGGGCATTCTGCCGGGGCTTCGTGAGGACCGGCTCGAAAACCGCATTGCCCGTGTTGAAAACGCGGTGAACGCGGATGCCCCGTACGAGTTTCCGCACAGCCGCAGGTCTGTGCGCGAGGCGGAATCGCTATTGGATTTTCTGGACGACGCGATGCCGCCGCGCGATTGGACCGGACGGCTTTCCGCGGGGCGGTACGAATTGGTTTTTGATAACACTTCAGTGTACGCACCCGAATTTTCGCGTGTGCTGACTCCACGCAGTTTTCCGCGGGCTCATGAAGCGGGGGTTGCCGTGCGTCCTGGTCTCGGGCTGCCGGTAATCCTCGTCCGCGAAGCGCCGGGCGGCGATCCGCAGCCGGTTTCCCTGGTCCCGCCGAACGATCAATCTCTGCCGAAAACGATCCGGTTTTCCTTTGAACCGGCTGAAGCGGGGCGCACGCCCCTGGTGCTCAGTTTCGACGACCCTCATGATCGGGATGAGCTGGCGGCCAATTTCAGCGCCGCTGCTGTCCGCCAGATTAGTCCGAGCATCTTTCGGGCGCTGAGATTCCGCGGATTGATTAACCCATGGGTCGTCATCAATGAGATGGGTTTGTACGCCCTGCAACCGTACGATCCGCGCAGGATCCCGGTGGTTTTCATCCACGGGCTCAATTCCGATCCGCACATCTGGACTAATGCCGTGAACGGGATTCTCATCGATCCCGCGCTGCGCAGGCGTTATCAGATCTGGTATTTCCAGTACCCGACGGGCCTTGCGGTGCTGGGATCCGCCTCGCGGCTGCGTGAAGCGCTGCTGCAGGTGCGCGCGACTTACGATCCTGAGAACGACGACGCTGCCTTCGATCGGACCGTGCTTGTGGGACACAGCATGGGCGGATTGTTGGCGCGGATGCAGGCGATCGACAGCGGCGACCGCTTTCGCAAGGCGCATTTCCGCTCTGCCATCGACGACCTCATGGTTGATGATACCTGGAGGGAACGCTTACGCGCCGCGCTGGAGTTCAGTGCGGTTCCGTTTGTAAGTCGCCTTGTCTTCATCTCGACCCCGCATCGTGGCAGCGATCTCGCCGATCTCAACCTCGCGCGATTGTTTGAGCAGATCATCCGCATCCCGCGTTCAGCGCTGAACATGGCGCACAAACTCGTGACGCTGAATGTTGACGAACTTAACCCGGCCTTAATGCGATTCCGCGCCCTCGGCATGAGCAGCGTCCAGACTTTGTCTCCGCGTCATCCTTATTTTAAGGCGCTGGAGCAAAGTCCCATCGAGGTTCCGTTTCACTCCATTATCGGAGTCCGCCGTGCCACCGGAGATCCGGCGACCAGCAGCGATGGTGTTGTGCCTTACTGGAGTTCCCATCTTGAAGGGGCCGAATCGGAAGTGCTTGTGCCCTACGGTCACGGAAATGTCGAACGCAGAGAAACGGTCTCCGAGGTGCTCCGAATCCTTCGTTTGCATGCCGGACTTTGTCCTCTGCGCCCGCAGAATTTTCTCGCCTTTCCTCGCTAAACTTTTCCATGAACATCTCATGCATCTCCTTGTGACAGGCGGCTGCGGCTTTATCGGCAGCAATTTTCTGCGGTTGATCCTCGAACATTACCGCCAGGCCATGGTGACGAATGCCGACGCGCTCACGTACGCCGGCAATCCTGCAACAGTTGAAGATCTCGCGCGCAACCATGCAGACCGGTACCAGTTCGTTTGTGCCGACATTGCCGATGCGGAGGCGATGGAGCGGTTGTTCAGCGAGAACGCATTCTTCGCGGTCGTAAATTTCGCGGCGGAATCCCACGTTGATCGCAGCATCGATTCACCGCAGAATTTCATTCACACCAACATTGTGGGCACGACCACGTTGCTGGATTGCGCCCGCAAGCATGGCGTGAAACGCTTTGTGCAAGTCTCGACGGACGAAGTGTACGGGTCGTTGGGGGCGGAGGGCCGGTTCACCGAACAATCGCCGTTGCAGCCGAGTTCACCCTATTCAGCAAGCAAAACAGGTGCCGATCTGCTCGCGCTCGCCTGCCATCATACTTACAAGCAGGAGGTTATGGTTACCCGCTGCTCGAACAATTACGGGCCCTATCAGTTTCCGGAAAAGCTCATTCCGCTGATGATTCTCACCGCGCTTGCGGACAAACCGCTCCCTGTGTACGGCGACGGGCTCAATGTGCGCGACTGGATTCATGTGGAAGATCACTGCCGCGCAGTGCTTGCTGTGCTCCTGGAAGGCGTTCCAGGGCGCGTTTACAATGTCGGAGCGGATTCGGAGATGCGGAATATCGATGTCGTGAAACTTCTGCTGGCTCATCTGAACAAACCGGAATCGCTGATTTCTTTTGTTAAGGATCGTCCGGGTCACGATCGGCGGTATGCCATCGATTCCTCGCGGATTCGGGAAGAACTCGGCTGGAAACCACTTCACACTTTCGAGAACGGGCTTCAGGAGACGGTGGATTGGTACCTCGCAAATCGCGCCTGGTGGGAACCGCTGGCGCAGGCTCCGTCATGAGCGAACCACGGCGTGTTGTTGTTACAGGCGCCGGCGGTCGGCTGGGACGTGCCGTCGTCCGTGCGTCTCCGCCCGGCTGGACGGTCGCCCCTTACGATCGGAATGCGCTCGACCTTGCCGATCGCGACGCGATGGAAAAGGTTCTCGGCGGACAGGAGTTCGACGTACTCATCAATACCGCCGCGTTGACCAATGTGGATTATTGCGAACAGCATCCCGCCGAGGCGCATAAGATTAATGAGGAAGGGCCGCGCTGCCTCGCTGAGCTGTGCGAACGTGCCGGAGCAAGGATGGTGCATATCGGTACGGATTACGTCTTTGCCGGGGACGAACCCGGACTGCGCACGGAACACGAGCCTGCGCAGCCCATAAGCCATTATGGCACGTCAAAACTTGCAGGTGAGAGGGCGGTGCTTTGCGTTTCCGAAAGGCATCTGATTGTGCGTGTTTCGTGGGTGTTCGGACCCGATAGACCAAGCTTCATCGATTTCATCCTTAATGAAGCCCGGACAAAAGACCGCGCCGCAGCGATTGGCGACAAATGGTCGCTGCCGGGTTATGCCCTGGATCTTGCCGCGCACCTCTTCGAGTTGCTGGGCGTGGATGGGGCGTGCGGTGTCGTGCACCTGTGCAACACCGGCCCGGCGTGTTCATGGCAGGAGTATGGGCAGTATGCCCTCGATTGCGCGGTGCAACATGGCATACCGCTCAAAACAAGAACGGTCGAGTTTCAGGCCCTCGCTTCGATGGACCGATTCGTCGCCCGACGGCCAATTCATACCGGGTTGGCCACAGGAAAATTCGCGCAGTTAACGGGCGTAACCCCGCGCCATTGGCATGAAGCTGTCGGCGATTATGTCAGACAGCTTGCTGCGGCGATGCCGTCCGGCGCAGGCGAATGAAAGAGCCCGTTCGACGGTGCAGGGTGGCTCCGCCAGCAGCTTACGGCGTGGCAGGCTGCACCTCGGCGTCGGGCGCAGTCCGGGTTGCTTCCAACTGGTCTGCGGGTGGCCCGGGCACCACCCCGCCTTCTTCCGTTTGCAGTTGCTTACGATTTTTCTCCAGCTCCTCGAGCCCGGCGCGCGATCCATAGGCCGGTCCAAGCGAGAGCGCCTTGCGATAGGCCTCCTCTGCGGCGGCGAATTCTCCCTGCAAATGATAATGCAGCCCGAGGAATTCATGCACCATATAGAGATTTGGATCGAGTTGCAGTGAGTTCTGATGAGCGGCTGCGGCCAGGTCGAAATGGCCCAGCCGATCATAGGTGCGCCCCAGCTTGAGCCAGTTGCGCACGTCGAACGGATGCCTGCGCGCCGCTTCACGCAAGGCGACGGCCGCGCTTTCTAGCATCAACTGTTGCAGCCGCGGATCTTCCGCATCGAACGCAAGCCGCCGTCGCGATTCGCCGAGAATCTGAGCGGCTTCGGAATTTTGTGGATCCTGCTCCATGGCCCGCCGGGCGAGAACCGCCGCTTTGGCCGGTTCGCCGTAGGTGAATTCCAGGCGGGCGCGTTCACGAAAGAAATCCGCTTCGGCAACAGGTGTCACGACCGCAATCAGTGCCGCAGAGGTCGCAGGGATCAAAGCCCGTCCCAACACGCCACGCTGGTTGCGTCTTTTTGGCGAGCGTTCCTTTGGGACGATCCCCGGATTCGCCAGCATGCCCAACAGCGCGGAAACGAGCATGGCATTGGCCGGGATATGCAGATTCCAGTCGAATACAGTGTGGACGGCAATCCCGGCGAGACCGCAGAGCGCGGCCAGTTGCACCGCAAGCGCGTTGCTGAGCACTCCGGTCGTGGCCAGCAGCCGCTCACGAATAATGCGCCCCATCGAGATCAGGCCGGCAACGCCGTGAGAGAGAAGCAGGCCGATCCCGAGAAAGAAACCCACAAGACCGTATTCAGAAGCCAGTTGCAGATAATCGTTGTGCACGTAAACCGCGTCGCTCTGCCGCGCAGGATGGCGATACATGCGCCCGTAATAGGTGTATGTCCGAGCGCCCGCTCCGAGTATGGGCGCGTCTTGAAATTGCTTTATTGCTGCCTGCCAATAGAGCGGACGAACATCCTGCCCGGTTGTGAGGCGCGTGCCCCGCTCCATGAGCATTTCGCTGCGTTGCAGGGCAAAGAGCAACAGACCTCCGCAAAGCGTCGCCACGATTCCCAGAGCAACAAGGGTCCGCACGAGATAATGCGGCGCAAGCACCATGACCAGCCACACTGTCAGCCCGACGAACACGAGAATCACAGCCGCAGCGCTTAGGTAACCGCCGCGGCTGCCCGTCAGCAGCAGGAGGGCAAGCGCCGCCAGCGCAAGGTAACCGCATAGGATCTTAGGAACGAGCTTTAGACGGGACCAAAAAGCGAGGGCGAACCCGGCTCCTGCCGCCATTTCAAGAAATCCGGCAAGATGATTCGGGCAGCCGAACAATCCGCTGGCCCGGCTTCCGTAACCGTATCGCGGATAACCGAACAGCGTGAACGAGGGTTCCCGCGCGAAGTGGATGAGTCCCACTGCGAAATTCGGCACAATCAAGACGAGCATCGCTCCGAAAAAAACCATGCGGTCGCCCGGTTGCGTGATGTAAGCAGCAAAAATCAGGTAAACAATCAGGCTGGAAAGCGCCGCGTGCAGATCGACGCGGGCCAGTTCCGCCACGGGAGAAGTGAATGTCCGAATGATGACATACGCCGCAAAGACAACAGCCACGGCAGTGCACCACCCCGATGGCGAGACCCTGCGCGATCGGAAAAGAAGAACGGAAAGCAAACCGGCCAGCGCGATCAACGCATAGCCGGGATAACTGTACACCGGGCGAGCCCCCGCCCAGAAGAGCTGGGTTACCGCAATGGCCGCTCCAAGCAAACCGACCAGCAGAAGCGTCATTCAACGATTCGGAATGACGCCTGATGGCTGGTTCTCATTGTTCGAACGAGCTCTGCCAATCCTGAGATTTTTCGAAGCCCCATTCATGGAACACTGTAGGAGCGCGCTTACGGGTCGCCGCGGCAATCGAGCCGGACGACTCTCCCGTCCGGACGACGGGTCAGGGGGTTGGCGGCGTATCCGGAACGAATGGAGGCGGGATTGTGGGCGGCACACCGATGATGATCCGGGGAGCACTCTGCGGTTCGTCGATAACGATCTGCGTGATTTGCCCTGGCGGGGTGCCAGCTGTCCCTCCGGGACCGCCTGCTGCGCCCGGCCCAAGGCCACCGCCGGGAAACGAACCGAATGGTACGGAAGGCACAGGGATGAACGCAACTTCTTCGTCGTCCAACGGGATTTCGTCGGGAATGGTCTGCGGTTGTTCTGGCACGCCAAAGAGGTCTGTGGCGTAGGGTGCGGCTTCGCGGCAGCACTGAGCAATGATGCCAATCATGTCCGGCGCCGCTTCAGCTGCGGCTTGGAAAATTGCCTGTAACACCTCGGGATCCGCCTGACCGCCCGGAGGTGTGATTGCGTCGATTGCAGCTTTCACCACTTCACAGGCGCATTGTTTATTGACCAGAAGCGCCGCACGCACAATTTCCGCGACGCGGTCGGGATTCTTTTGGACAGCACTGCGGGTTGCGGCCTCGAATTGCGGGCACGTGGCAACTTCGTAAGTGATCTCGTCGGGAAGTTCATCCTCGATGAGCAAAATCGCAGGTTTGGGCTGGGCCAACGCACTTTGGCAGGCCAGCGCGAAAAGGGCAAAAGCGCCAACGCCAACGAGCATGGCAAGCTTTGAGTGGAATGTTTTAGGGCGAAGTTTCATGGATGGCGTAAGGATTTTCGGAAGATGGAGAAAAGCAAGCGGCCGTTGAGGGATATGGGCCGGTTAACAATCTTCACCTTAGAGCATGGTATTCGCGCTGGCGCATTTTTGGCAACCTAAAAAAACTCTTGGGGCGAACGAAAATCCGGCTCGAGGCCACACACGGTGTTCACCCAACTGCGGATCCTTTTGATGATGGCTGGTCTGATCCAATTCACCACGGACCGGCACGCCCGTTTGACAAAGCGGGTAGCCCACCCTTTGTTCTTTTTTCAATGGTTTAACGGGCCGTAGCACAGCTTGGTAGTGCGCTTGAATGGGGTTCAAGAGGTCGTGGGTTCGAATCCCGCCGGCCCGACCACGGCACAGTTTGAGCGCGGCAATTTGCGCGATTTGGCCTCACTTGCGCTTCTACACTCCATTACGCACTCTCAAATGATGGGTGGCAGCGCATTCTGCAAACTGCCATCTCGTTGCACGTCGCCCCGTTCCGCGGAGGGGCGAATTTCAAAGCCGTTTCATTCGGTGTCTTCCGCCACACCTTCCAGCGCCTGAATCAGCCATTCCTGGATCAGGGCAAAGAATTCAATGTGGAACAGGGCAATCTCGCGTTCGCTGCGCGGCGGCCCGCTGAAATCGCGATCATGATCGGCATCCGTGTAACCGATGCGCGTCGCGAGCACGAGCCGCGCCTGATTCAGACAATTTAACCAAGCTTCCGCGTGCGCCCGAGGAAAATCCACGCTCAAACCAGCCGCCTCGCTTTTTTTGCGCGAACTGCTGCGGCGCAGTTTTTTCAGGTCGCCCGCCATGGTCTTTTCCGTGGATTGAAACAGGCTGCGTAACTCGGGTTCCACGTATTCCGCCCAATCGCCGGCCAGGTCGCCATCC
Organism: uncultured Chthoniobacterales bacterium; assembly: GCA_964652295.1. GTDB lineage: Bacteria > Verrucomicrobiota > Verrucomicrobiia > Chthoniobacterales > CALDSX01 > CAZZCL01. Next base: position 23,515 of record CAZZCL010000028.1, on the reverse strand, counting down.
TCCGATGGCGGGGGAAAGAGGCGCTCCGCAGCTGCGCCATCCGCGCGTCCTGCGGCGATGGCAGGCGCCTCGTGCAGCATGGCAGCCAGTTCGGGGGTGAGCCCGGCGATGCGCAGCGTTTCTTCGTTGAGTTCCTCGAACTGCATGAGTCGTTGCGATGAAAGCGGAGCCGATGGATCGGGACGGTGGCGGCGCTTCAGCCCGCTTTCTCGATCGTTGCCAGCAAGAGATGATGGTGGAGTTGTTGCACGTAAAGTTCCCCTTTTTCCCGTGCGCCCGACCAAAGGACGGACCGGCCCTTGAAATGGACTTCTAGCATGTGATGCTGAGCTTTCTCTTTAGCGTACCCAAACACAAGCTGGAACACCCGGCTGACATAACTCATGAGATTGATCGGGTCGTTATGCACCACGACGTTCCACACCGAGTCCAGATCGCTCTGGCTTTCGGTTTCCTGATCAATTTGTGGAGATTCGATCTCCGTCGGTTGTGCGTGTTTGGGCATCCTGAGAATGGAACCGGGAGGCGGGCGCGGTCAACCCGATGGCGCATGAGACTGCTGCCGTCGCCAGAGCCAGGAGCTGCCGCTCTTCGGCAGGCGAGGCAGAACTGCGGCGGCAATAACAGCGCACCGCAAATATGGCGAATCCTTGTATTGTCTGCGCAAGCGGGATGCGAAAAAGCGCGCAGCGAACGGCGAACAATACGCACGGATGCGGAGGGTGCCGGTTGGGGGAAAGCAGGGGCAACCGTCGGCGTTCCGGCCATGTCAGTTTATCCCTGAGTGCCGCAGCGGCCAATGCCTCGCCCGGTTCGTCCAGCGGTGCGGCAAGGCGTTCTGCCGATGCATGATCGCCGGATGCAGAAGCCTGATGGACGGCCGCCATGACGGGCACGCACGACGCGGCGAATTGCGTTTCGAACCATGACGCCGGGTTTACCCGCCACAGGCTGGTCGGGGCCGGTCTTGTGCCGAGTGCGTCGAGAAAATCGTCGATGTGCCGCCCAAGTTCCGACCCCGCAAGATCGGCCTCTGCCTCTCCCTCTGCCGGTACCGTGGTGTTGCGGCGCCCGGTCATCCGCCTCCCAGAAGTGCCGTCAATTCCTCAGCCCAACGGTCGAATTGCGGGTGCGCCTGGTGGGTTCGCAGGATACCGATCATTTCATTGACGGCTTCGCTCGTGCGCCCCAGCACCGCGAGATCCTTTGCGCGCGCCCAGCGTAGCTGTGGCAGGGTTTCCTGTTCAAATCTCAACCGTGCCTGGTCCCGCCCGGATTCCTTCGCAACAGCTGCCTCACGTTCCATGCGTGCTGTCCAGTAATCGATCAGCGCCGGGTTTTTCGTTTCCCGCCAGAGGGGCAGGATGCTTTTTTCGTAGATGCCTTCGGCGTTGCCGGGAACATCCTCCCAATCCTTGCCAGTTTTGAGCAGGGGTTCCAGCCTGAGCCATTTCACGAACACCGACTGGTTGGAGGACTCCATGAGAGGACTTTGCCGCGGCTGGCCCCGGCGGCGGCCCTGTTCGTCTTCCACTTGGAAGGGTTCAGTCCATTCCGGATGCTCGAACACCATTTCGGCGAAGCGTTGAAGGCGTGGCGCGACGTCTTCAATCGAGCTGGCCTGCGCATCGACGGACAGGGCGAGATACTCGAGGACCGCACGCAGGCTCGCGCGGAAGTCGCGATCGCGCAGGCGGGGTTCATTCTGTTCTTCCCAGTCCTGCCATTGGCGGGTTTCCCTTACGACCCCGGCGAATTCCACCCCGCGCACAGCCTGCTTGTAGGCGTTTAACGCCGATGCATCGTCCCGTGCCGCCTCGCGCAGGACGCGGATATTCTTTTCCGCTTCGGCTTCGCGCGCCGCTTCCGCGCCCTTTTTAATGGTGCGCAATTCCTCGAGCAGTTTGACGGCATCCGGGATGGCTTCTGCGGGCGATGCAACGTCGCCAGGCGCCGGAGCCTCCGAATGGGCAACATGGGAAACGGCCGGACTGCCGCACAGGCCGATAACGATGAACAGAAAGGTTCGGGGAGACATTGCAGGCAACCTACCGCGAACCCGGGACTTGCCAACACCGGAGCCCGCGGCACGAAAAAACGGGCTGGTGTTGGCAATGAGCGTCCGGTACACAACTTTTCATGGGAATCATTGTGTTTCTTCTTGTCGGAGGCGTGGCCGGGTGGCTTGCCGGAAAGATTATGAAAGGCCGCGGGTTCGGCATCCTTGGCAACATCGTTGTCGGCGTGCTTGGAGGCATTCTCGGCGGCTGGCTTTTCAGTGCGTTGGGAATTGGCATTGGCATTGGCCTGGCTAACCAGATCCTCACTGCGCTCATCGGAGCGGTGATGCTGCTCTTTCTGATCGGGTTGATCAGGAAGGCGTAAGAAGGATCATGCCGCCGCGGCGACAGCCAGCGTGTTGGCGTGCAGGCGGGCGGTGTGGTCGCCAGAATATCCTCCGCCATACAGCACGACCCACGGGATGCCCGCCCGCACGAGGCGCGCCGCAACGAGTTCGTCCCGCGCCATAATCTCGGAAGTCGTGAGTTTCATCTGACCGAACAGGTCGCTTTCATGGGGGTCAGCTCCCGCGATCCAGAAAACGAACTTCGGATTGGCACGGTGCATGGCTTCCTCAAGCCCCTGCTGCAGCACAGCAAGATACTCAGCGCCGCCCACCTGGCGGGGCAAAGGCACATCCAGATCGCTTCGCTCCTTGCGGCTCGGATAATTCGCTCCCACATGAATCGAGAACGTGAACACGCCAGGGTCCGCCTCGAATATTGCAGCCGTTCCATTGCCCTGATGTGCATCGGTGTCGATGACAAGAATACGCAGGCGCGGCTCGGCCGCCTGCAAAACCCGCGCCGCCACCGCCACATCGTTTAACACACAATACCCGAGGCCGCGATCCGGGAAGGCATGATGCGTTCCGCCCGCGCCGTTTGCCGCGCGGCCTTCCCGCAAGGCGATTCTCGCTGCTGTCAACGTGCCGCCCGTTTCCAGAGCCGAACGCGGAAACAGGGCCGCCGTGACAGGCAGACCAAGTTTCACCGCGGCATCACCGCACAGCCGTGCGCAAATCACATCGTCAAGATAACCCGCGACATGAACGCGCAGCAGATCGTCCATGGACACAGTCTCTGGCTCAACGAAATGCGCGCCTGACAGTTCTGCGGCGGCCAAAGCCTGTGCCTGCCGGAATTTGCGCATGGGGAACGGATGCGTTTGGGGAAGCGCCAGCTCATAGTCGGCGGAATAGACGATGGTCATCCGCCGGGGTTACGCATGGGGCAGGCCGCACGGATCGGGTTGGACAGCGAAGCACGGAGGGTCAAAGGCCGGAGTTCAACTTACAGCCGACGCCATGCCCGGTTGTCCGCGGTAAGCAGTGCATCGGCTTCCACCGGCCCCCATGTGCCGGCGGCGTAGGAACGCACAGCGGTTGCGTCTTCACGCTCCCATCCGGCGCGAATGGTGTCGATGAACTCCCATGCCTGCTCAACCTCATCGCGCCTCGCAAAAAGTGTGGCGTCCCCGCTCATCGCGTCGAGCAAAAGCCGTTCGTAAGCTTCCGGGCTCGCCTTGCCGAACGAAGTGCCGTAATGAAAATCCATCTTGACCGGTTCAATGCGCATGCTTGGCCCGGGGATTTTGGCCTGCATCCGGAGAGAAACCCCTTCGTCCGGCTGGATGCGGATCACCAGAGTATTGGGCCCCCCGCCGGTGAGTTCGCGGTTGAACAGAACGGCGGGTGCCCGTTTGAATTGCACGGCAATTTCTGTCGCCGATTTGGGCAGGCGCTTTCCGACCCGCACATAAAACGGCACATGCGCCCACCGCCAGTTATCCACGAAGGCGCGGAGGGCAACAAAGGTTTCGGTGCGGGAAGCATCCGCCACGCGTTCCTCGTCGAGATAACCGCAGACGTCTGCCCCATTGACCGAACCCGGGCCGTACTGGCCGCGGATCACGCCAGCTGCGACTTCTCCGGGCGCGTAGCGGCGGAGCGACCGCACCACCTTTACCTTCTCGTCCCGGACGCTGCCTGCGCTGAGATCGGTGGGTGGCTCCATTGCCGTCAGACACAGCAATTGCAGTAGATGATTCTGCACCATGTCGCGCAGTGCGCCGGAGGAATCGTAATATCCGCCGCGGCTGCCGACACCCAGCGTTTCACTGGCTGTAATCTGCACATGATCGATGCCGCGATTGTTCCATAACGGCTCAAAAATGGCGTTGGCAAACCGCAGTACCATAATGTTCTGCGCGGTTTCCTTGCCCAGATAATGATCGATGCGAAACGTGTCCTCTTCATCGAACGCCTCCTCGACAATGTCGTTGAGCTGTTGGGCGCTCCCCAAATCCGAGCCAAACGGTTTCTCGACAACCACACGTGCCCAGCCTTCGCCCGCACCGTCGTTAAGTCCGGAGGTTCGCAGATGCTCAAGGATCGGCGCAAACGCCTCAGGCGCGGCGGCAAAATAAAACAGTCTATTGCCCCCCGTGCCTTGTGTTTCGTCGATTTCGGCAAGGCGCCCGGCGAGCGTGCGATAGCCCTCCGCCGTCCCGAAATCGCTGCAGTGATAATGAATGCGCTGCGCAAACGACGCCCACAATTCCTCGTCGATGCCGCTGCGCGAGTGAGCGCGTGCGGCTTTAAGCAGTTCCGCCCGATACTCCTGGCTGGATTTCTCACGGCGTGCAAAACCCACCACAGCAAATGCGGGCGGGAGTTCGCCCTCGACGGCAAGATTGTAGAGCGCCGGAATGAGTTTTCGGTGAGTCAGATCTCCGGTGGCCCCAAAAATCACGATGGAGCAGGGCTGCGGCATGGGGCGGCTGACAAGCTCATCGCGGAACGGGTTGGAAGGAACGGCGTGATGTTTGCTCATGGAGACTGGAATGCCAAACACTCTTGGCATGGCCCGTTCGGGGTGGAAACCTCAAAAGTGCAGCGGCAAAACGGGATGGAACACTATCCGGCCGGATCGCGGCGTGATCCGGCCGCCGCTGCAGCGTCCCCGGCACCGGTTCGACTGTCCACAATGCGTTTGTAGGCGATCACCCCTGCCGCGATGGCCTGCGCAAGACGCTGGCGCCAGCCGCTGTTGGCAATCAGCTTGCTTTCTCGGGTGTTGGATAAAAAGCCACCCTCCACCAACACCGCCGGACTTGATGTGGCAGCGAGCACGACAAATCGTGCGCGGCGCACCCCGCGGTCTGGCTGGCCGCCGCGGCGGATCAGCGCGTGTTGAATCCCAGTCGCCAGCACAAGACTTTGCTCGTCAAAATCGTTGCCTCGCTCGGTTTCAAGATGATGCGCGCGGAGGGTCGGGCTGTTCGTAGGAGGAGCGCCCCGTGGCGCAATGGAAAACACCTCGGCTCCTTCGGCATTCTGGTTGTTGGAACTGTTGAAGTGAATGCTCACAAAAATGGAATCGGGGGTGCGGTTGGCTATTGCCGAGCGTTCTTCAAGTGGCACAAAGACATCCGTGCTGCGCGTGAGCGTTGTCTTCAGGCCGGTGGCTCTGAGCAACGGCGCAAGCCGGCGCGCCACATCCAGAGTGAACGTCTTCTCGTAGCCAGTGCGCCCAATGGCACCTTTGTCGTGCCCGCCGTGGCCAGCGTCCAGGACAACCGTGGTGAACGCTCGCAGATCGCGGATTGCGCGGGGGCGCAGGATTGGCTCGATCGTTTTCACCAGGTCCATCCTCGAGATGAGCACCTCGCCATCTTTCTGTTCAGCTGAAAAACACAGCCATTGGCGTACGCCATTGAGAAAGATCTCGCGTCCGTCATCGGACAACATCTGAAATTGCGTCGACCCCAAAGGACCCCGAAACGCGTTGGTCCGGATGCTGTCCTGGGCAAGACCGTAAAAGCGCACGACGTTCTCGAGTGTGACATACTCGCGCCCACCAATCTTGATGAGTTCCCAATGCCGCTGCGCGTGCGCCGCCGAGCCCGCCATAAGCAGAAGGAGACCGGTCCGCAGCAGAACCTCCGGGAGCCCTTGTGGTGCGCGGCGCATGTCCGCACGATAAAGGCGGCGTCCGCATTCGCAACCCGGTGCCGCAGGGGCCGTCGCCATCGCCGCCGCCGTTGACGCCGCGGAAAAGCCGGTCTTCCTTGCGTACTCATGTCCAGCGGCACATCCGTTTACAATCGAAAAACCCCATTTCCTGCGAGACTCAAAACCAACCGCCAGCTCACGCTGGCCGGTTCCGGCAAGGACACCAGACATTACGAAATCGATCTCGCCGGATCCGGACTCGCTTATGAGGTGGGCGATTCCCTCGGCGTCTTCGCCAAAAACGATCCCGATCTTGTTCAGGAGATCTGTAACCTCCTCGGATTTGAAGGTTCCGAAGAAGCGCCGGGCAGCGATGGCACCCCCAAACCCATCCGGGATGCCCTCCTCACCAACTACCAGATCACACAGCCTGACCGCAAACTTCTCAAGGCGCTTGCCGATAAGGAACCTGCAGCCGCGTCCCTCAACGAATATCTCGATCCCTCAGTGAAAGCGAAGCTGGACGAGTTTCTTTGGGGCCGCGAGGTCATCGATTTCCTGCTTCATTATCCGAACGCAAAGTTCACTGCACCCGAATTCGCGGGCGTCCTTCGCAAGCTCCAGCCGCGTCTTTATTCCATCGCGTCGAGTCAGGCCATGGTCGGCGAACAAGTCCATCTGACGGTCGCAACAGTCGAATATGAAAGTCATGGCCGTGCCCGCAAAGGAGTTTGCTCCACATATCTTGCGCACCGTTGTTCGGAAGGCAGCGCCGTGCCTGTGTTCGTTCATTCCGCAAAACATTTTCGTATGCCCGAAGATCCGGGCGCACCGTCGATCATGGTCGGTCCTGGAACCGGTATTGCGCCGTTTCGTGCGTTTTGTCAGCAGCGCAACGTTCAGGGGCACAGCGGACCGGCATGGCTGTTCTTCGGTGAACAACATGAAGCGACCGATTTTTTTTATCGCGACGAATGGGAAGCCTGGCTCGCCGACGGCACATTGACCAAACTGACAACGGCTTTTTCCCGTGATCAGGACCACAAAATCTACGTTCAGAACCGAATGTTGGAAAATGGCGCTGAACTTTGGGACTGGCTGAACCGCGGCGCATTCTTCTTCGTGTGCGGCGACGCCTCGCGAATGGCGAAGGATGTCGACGCAGCTCTTCACAAGATTGTGGAAGATCATGGCGCAAAGACGCCGGAAGAAGCGGCCACGTATATCGAGGAAATGCGCCAGAGCAAACGCTACAGGAAGGACGTGTATTAGGCTGCTTGCAGGTTATACCGCCGGGCGGAGAATGCGGAATTGGCGTCTGTAAATGACGGCATTTTAAGAGTGTAGCCGGGACACAACCGTGTTTCACGTACGACAGATTTGTGTCGTGGGTTTGGGAGGCGGGGTTTGCGTGTTAGCGTGATTGCCAGGATCAAACGTGGTCAGGCGCAGCTTGTGTCCCTATTCCCTCGCCGGCATAAGTGTGTCAGCCATGCATCCCAATCAGGCCGCCCCTGCCAGCCCCCGGCGTGAGCGTTTTGCGGCGCTCTGTTGGAGCTTGCACGGCGTGACGCGGGACGATCTCTTTCTTGGCGGGGCGGCCATCGCGATTGCGGGTCTGGGTATTCTGGCGGGAGCATTGGTGGAACCCCCTCGAGCTGCCGATGGGGAAGTGCAGCCCAAGGCAATCGCCCTGATCAGGCCGGCGGATCTTCCGGCGGATGAAGCATTGTCCGCTGCGTTGGTTGAGTTGTCGGTTCAGGAACCCGACTTTGCTCGGGTTCTGCAATTGACGGCTCCGGCGCTCCGGGCGGATGCCCGGGAATTTACGCTTCACGCTGCGCGATTTGAACGGTTGCTCGCCGGTGCGGCTTTCAGCGAGTTGCCAGTCTGGGGGAAGGAAGTGCTTTTCGCGTTTGCCCTGAGCATTGGCCGACTGCCGCTGGACGTTGGCGCAGAGCTTGAACGCGTTGTACACCGGCAGCCCTACGCCCCGCGATACGCGAATATCTGCGCATTATGGATTCATCGGGCGCGAGGAGATGCTGACGCCGCATTTGAAGCGCTTGTGCGCGAAGCGCGCCATCCGGACGCGGAAAGCGAGCGTGCGATCGTGCTTGCAGAACTGCTCGACCGGGGTGACTGGCGTCGCATCCGTGAACTTGCCAGGGACGAGCGGCTTCGGAAGACGGCCGGGGCATGGCTGGATATTGAACTTGCGGCGCGGGAAGGAGATTGGGGACGTGCTCTGCGCGCCATTGTGGCTGCCGAGATTGATGCCTTGACGCATCCCGATCACGCCGTACTTGCAGCGGTGACGTTGGCTGCATGGTTCGTTTTTCTGGTGCAGCAAGCACAACGGCCAACGTGGTCGGTCGCGCGCATGGCCCTCTTTTTTTTAGCGATCGTTCTTGGCGCTGCCAGCGTCGTGCCCACACTGCTGGCGGTCGCCTATCAGGACAGCGTGCTTGGCATGGGAATGGGAGAGAATCTTGCGGGAGATCTGGTTTATTGTTTCCTGGGAATTGGTTTGCGGGAGGAAACGGCAAAACTGGCCTGTTTTTTGCCTTTGATTCCGCTGCTTTGGCGTTCGAACGGGCTGACGTGTCTTGCGGCCGGAGGCTGCGTGGGGCTTGGCTTCGCCGCACAGGAAAATATCGGGTATTTCGGCGAGGCGACCCCGGCTGTCGCGTACGGTCGCGTGCTTACGGCTAACATGTTGCACATGGGCCTGACGGCACTGGCGGCCTATTCCCTGATGGGTGCATTGCGTCGGCCGTGGCCAGGTATTCCGGTTTTCGGCGCTGCGTTTGCCGGGGTCGTTGGACTGCATGGCGCCTACGACCTGTTTCTTGTGAATGAACGGCTGCAGCACTTTTTTATCATGCCGACCGCCGCGTTGGGGCTTGTGGCAGTTTGGTTTTTCGAAACGCTGAAATCGGAGCGGGGGCCGCAACTGGATTTCTTCGCTCCGCGGGCGGTACTTTTTCTTGCCGTCGCAAGCGTGTTTGCGGCATCAATCTATTTTGCATCGATCAAAATGGGGATTGTGACGGCGCTGTTCACGGTGGGGCCGAGCGCCGTGGCGCTGGCGCTTGTTGCGGCGATTTTCACCATCCTTGCCGAGGACGTCGATATGGAGGAGTACCTTGCGCGGCTGCCGGACCGTCGCGCCGCTTCCGGGTTATGATGGATCCTAACAATCTTTTCGCATTTGGTCTCGTGGTACTCGCGGTGCTGCAGGTTGCGATCATTATCACCAGCAGCCTGCACGACTGGCGGTGGGGATTGCTTGTGCTCATTGTGCCGCCGTTAAGCCTTGCGATCATGGCGCGGCTGCCGCGGACCGTTGCCCCGCTTGTGGCCGGACAATTTGCGGCAGTGTTTTTGTTGCTGCCGGCCATGATGGAGGAGGAACGCGCTGGGAGCGGAGATGCTGGAGGGAGGGCGGATGAAACGGCTGGGAGCGTCGAAGCGGAACGCCGGATCGATGCGCTGGAAGAAGAGCGCAATGCGCTAAATAATCTCGCTGTGCGCGAAGCGTTGTTGGAACGGCGCAAGGCGATATCGGTCAGGATGGATGGGGTGTTGTCTGCATGGGCTGCTGTGCGTGAGCAGCGCCGTCTGCTGGCGCCGAGGCTGGCGATCGAATCCGGGGAGGACATCCGCCGGGCGTGGGATCTGCTCGAGGGAATGCATCGCCGGGAACTGCGGGCGCTTGCCGAGGAAGACCGTTCGCTTGCGGCGGGACAACGATGATGTGCGCCCCGGTCTGGATTGCGGTTGCAACGCCGGATGCGGCGGGGAGCGGCGAGGCGGTCGGCCGTGGGGTCGGCGTGTTGCTGGGGTTCTTCGTGATCTATGCGGGCATCCTGCTCGTCGTCTTGCATGCGGGAGGAGCGCGCTTTGTTCCATATCGCCATGGCCAGAACCGGACGATGATGGCGTGGCTTGGATTTGTCGCCGCCGGTTGGGTTTGTCATCTTGTGGATGCGGTGGCTTCACGCATCTGGCAGGGTTTCCTCGGGCCATTGGCCGCTGTTGCCGTCACAGCGTGGATCTGTGCGATTGGCATTCTGGCTGTCGTTTACGAGCCGGCCCTGCGCAGGTTGCCGGGATTGGCGCTGATTTATACTCTTGTCCCGCTGGCTTTATCCACCGGGTTTCTTTTTCTTGCCGAGCAGATTGGTGCTGCTGCGCGAGGGCGCGACGCGTTGGCGGAGACTGTCTCCCCTGGAAAGGAAGTTCGTCCGCCCGCATTCGACGTGAACCTGGACACGGCCCGCGCCATGGGCCTTGCGATCCGGCGGCAGGAATTGGAACAGGCCCGTCAGCGTCTTGCAGATCGTCGGGCCGGTTACGGAACTCTGAACGAAGCCGATCGGATGCAATACCGCGCGGATTCATCCAGATACCATGGTGCGCTGAAAGCGTTCCGGCGGGATTTAGCGTTGGAATAGGGTGGCCTGACAGGCGCGCGATTGGCGGGGGGTGAGGCCGGTCTTCGCCGATTTTGCCAAGGTCTGCGCATCTGTTGCGAGACATCCGTTGAAGGGGTGCGGCGCGTTGACATTATTAGAACATCTAATAGTTTCCATTTTCGGAAATCCTGGTGGCGGGTCATGTCTGGCGCGGTTTCCGCGCCCGGACCGCTCTCAGGATTCCAATCAGGAAATGACCGCCATCCGGATTTGAATCCGGCTCTTCCTCCAGCGACAGACAGCTTTGATTAGCCGAACACATTAACAGACAGATTGACCCGGCCGCCCGGATCCACCAGAACCGACTCTCAGCATTCATGATTCAGTCCATCGTTTCCTTTTACCAGTCGTCCATTGGCAAGAAATGGATTGTCGCGATCACCGGGCTTGGATTGATCGCATATGTGTTCGGCCATTTGGCTGGCAATCTGCAGTTTTTCATTGGGGCCGATCAGATTAATGCGTACGCCAAACTGCTGCACAGCACGGGACCGATGTTGTGGGTTGTGCGCGCTGGCCTGCTGGCGATTTTTGTACTGCATATTGCCGTGACCGTTCAGCTTGCAGCGCAAAACCGTCACGCCCGTCCCGCGGGCTACACGGTCAAAAAGCGCATCAGATCCTCGTTGGCATCCCGCACCATGATTCTCAGCGGTCTCATCGTGCTTTCCTTTGTTATCTACCATTTGATGCATTTCACGGTTCGGGTGGTTCCCGAGGATTTTGCGTATTACATCGATGAAAAAGGTCGGCACGACACGTACCGCATGATGGTCGAAGGCTTCCAGAATCCCATCGCCACCGCCTTCTATGTGCTTGGTGTCGGGTTGTTGTGCCTGCATTTAAGTCATGGTTTTGCGAGCGTCCTGCAAACATTCGGGATGACGAGTCGCGCCGTGTTGGGATGGCTCTCGGGGGGGGCGCGCATGCTCGCGGTGCTGATTTTCGCCGGGTACATATCGATTCCCGGAGCGGTTCTGTTTGGTGTGGGAGCCGATTATGTGGAGACCGCAAAGACTGATCCCACACGTATTGTGACTGATGGCGCAGTTGGCCACTGAATCTTATTTACGCACCCAAACATGAAACTTGAAGCCAACATCCCGTCCGGACCCGTCGCGCAGAAGTGGGAGCGCCATAAATTCGAATCGAAACTCGTCAATCCGGCCAACAAACGGAAGTACAAGGTGATCGTTGTAGGCGCCGGGCTTGCGGGGGCGAGCGCATCTGCAACGTTGAGTGAGCTTGGTTACCAAGTGGAAAATTTTGTGTACCACGATTCGCCCCGCCGGGCGCATTCCATCGCTGCGCAGGGAGGCATCAACGCCGCGAAGAATTATCAGAATGACGGGGACAGCGTAGAGCGCCTCTTTTACGACACAATCAAGGGGGGAGATTTCCGCGCACGGGAAGCCAACGTGCATCGGTTGGCCGAGGTTAGTGTGAACATCATCGACCAATGCGTTGCGCAGGGTGTACCGTTTGCGCGCGAGTACGGTGGGCTGCTGGACAATCGATCTTTTGGTGGCGCGCAGGTCAGCCGGACATTTTATGCGCGCGGCCAGACGGGACAGCAGTTGTTGCTGGGCGCGTACTCCGCGTTGTGCAAACAGATCGCTTCGGGTGGCGTTGTGTCGCATACGCACGCTGAAATCCTCGACATTGTCGTGATTGACGGTCACGCCAAAGGCGTCATCGTGCGAAATCTTGAGACGGGGAAGGTGACTCGCCACGCCGCCGACTGCGTTGTGCTGGCGACGGGCGGCTATGGCAATGTGTTCAATCTGTCCACCTACGCGCGCAACTCCAACGCCACGGCCTGCTGGAGGGCATACAAGCGGGGTGCTGCATTTGCCAACCCCTGTTATACGCAGATTCATCCGACCTGCATCCCTGTGAGTGGCGAGTACCAGTCCAAGCTGACCCTGATGTCTGAATCCTTGCGGAATGACGGGCGCATCTGGGTGCCCAAAGCCGTTGGCGACAAGCGGCCGCCCAACCAGATCCCGGAAGAGGAACGGGATTATTATCTGGAGCGCATGTATCCGAGTTTCGGTAACCTCGCCCCACGCGACATTTCTTCGCGTGCCGCCAAGCGGGTGTGCGATGAAGGCCGCGGCGTCGGCGATACGGGGTTGGGTGTGTACCTCGATTTCTCCGACGCTATCCAGCGTCTGGGACGAGACAAGGTTGAGGAACGTTATGGCAATCTGTTCGATATCTACCACGAGATAACGGATGAAAACGCGTATGAAGTGCCGATGCGAATTTTCCCTGCGGTACACTACACCATGGGCGGCCTGTGGGTGGACTATAACCTGATGTCCAATCTGCCCGGGTTGTTTGTGCTTGGCGAAGCGAACTTTTCGGACCACGGAGCGAACCGTCTGGGCGCCAGCGCCTTGATGCAGGGTCTTGCTGACGGGTATTTTGTTCTGCCCTCGACCATCTCCAATTATCTTGCGCAGGCGAAGCCGGGTGAGCGACCTTCCGTGGACCACACAGAATTCGTCGGCGCGGAAGAGAACGTCACGGCCGTAACCGGAAAACTCCTGTCCATCAACGGCAAACGCACGGTGCAATCCTTCCACAAGGAACTTGGCAAGGTGATGTGGGATTATTGCGGCATGTCGCGGACGAAGGAAGGGTTGACGAAGGCCATCGAACAACTGCAGGCGCTTCGCGGTGAATTTTGGGAGAACGTCAATGTGCCCGGTTCGGAGGGCGAATGGAATCAGGCCCTAGAACGCGCAGGGCGAGTCGCAGACTTCATTGAGTTGGGTGAGCTGATGTGCCGCGATGCGTTGGACCGTGAAGAATCCTGTGGAGGCCACTTCCGCGAGGAACACCAATATCCGGATGGCGAAGCGAGGCGCGACGATGAAAATTGGTCGCTGGTCTCGGCGTGGGAGTGGAAGGGGGCGGATACCGCGCCTATACGGCACAATGAATGCCTTGAGTACGAAGAGGTGAAGATGGTTACCAGAAGCTACAAATAAGTAACGAACAAACGAGGAAACGCGGGCATCTCGGAACAGAGGATTTTCAAAACGCCCGCCATAGGAGATCGAACCATGAAAGTCACATTAAAAATCTGGCGCCAGAAAAGCGCGAATGCAAAAGGCCGTTTTGTAAAGATCGAAACGCCCGAACTGAATTCCAACATGTCGTTCCTTGAGATGCTCGACGTGGTGAACGAAGATCTTACCGAGCGTGGCGAAGAACCCGTGGCGTTCGATCACGATTGTCGGGAAGGCATCTGCGGAACGTGCTCGTTGGTCATCAACGGGAAGGCGCACGGGCCGCATCGCGGCGTGGCGACATGTCAGACATACATGCGGAGCTTTGATGATGGTGATGAAATCGTGGTTGAACCCTTCCGCGCGCGCGCATTTCCGATCATTAAGGATCTGGTCGTGGATCGTTCTGCCTTTGACCGGATCATGCATGCTGGTGGATACATCAGCGTGCGCACCGGGGCCGCTCCGGATGCAAATGCCATTCCGGTCCCGAAAAAGGAGGCCGATCTCGCTATGGATGCCGCCGCGTGCATTGGCTGTGGCGCATGTGTTGCAGCCTGCCCGAACGGATCTGCCATGCTGTTTACCTCGGCAAAAGTCTCGCACCTTTCGTTCCTCCCCCAAGGCGCGCCGGAACGCGCCCAACGGGTGCAACGGATGGTGAGAGCGATGGATGCAGCCGGTTTCGGCAATTGCTCCAACCATTATGAATGCGAGGCCGTGTGTCCAAAGGAGATTCCCGTGTCGTTCATCGCGAGGATGAATCGGGAATACGCCTCTTCCACAGCGGTTGGAAGCATCGCCGAGGCGCACGCCTGATCGCCATAGTCTCCGTAAAGTTGCATGCGCCGCGGCTGACCGTCCTTTATCGGCCAACCCCCGGCGAACCCTGGCGTGTCAGACTCCGCAGCGCATGCATCGGGTCCATGGCAAATTGCCTTGCCCACTGGTCAACCGCCCGGGATGTGCTTCCGTAACTTCATTAAGAATGGCCTGCTCGAAAATCGATCCCGCTCTCCATCAAACCCGTAAGCCTGCATGGATTAAGGCGCGTTTGCCGTCCAACCCGGTGTTTTTCTCCACGAAAGGGCTGATTTCGGATCTGCGTCTTCACACCGTTTGTGAAGAAGCGCATTGTCCCAACCGGTGGGAGTGTTGGAGTGGAGGCACGGCCACGTTCATGATTTGTGGGGAACGTTGCACGCGCGCATGCGGGTTTTGCGCAATCTCGACTGCGAAACCGCTGGCGCTCGAGCCGGACGAGCCGGAACGCGTTGCGGAGGCTGTTGAACGCATGAAATTGCGGCATGTGGTCGTTACTGCCGTTGCGCGGGACGACCTGAAGGACGGTGGGGCGGAACATTTCGCCCGCACCATCCGCGCGATTAAGAACCGCAGGCCCGGCACGGTTGTCGAAGTGTTAACGCCCGATTTCCACGCCAAACCGGATCAGATCCGCACGGTGCTTGATGCCGGTCCGGAAGTGTTTAATCACAACATCGAGACGGTGGAACGCCTGACGCCGCTTGTGCGTTCGCGGGCTAAGTATCGTACGTCGTTGGAAGTTCTGCGCCTTGCAAAAGAGATTCGGCCAGCGTCCTTCACAAAAAGCGGCATGATGTTGGGGCTCGGAGAGCAGGAGTCCGAAATGTTTCAGGCGATGGACGATCTGCGTGAGGTCAACTGTGAGATTCTTACGTTGGGACAATATTTGCGTCCAACTCCGCAGCATCTGCCGGTGGTTGAGTACATTGAACCCGCGCGTTTCGATCTCTATGGGGAGATCGCCCGCGGCAAAGGGTTTGCTCATGTGTTCAGCGGTCCATTGGTGCGCAGCTCGTATCACGCGGCTGACAATCCGCTCACTCAATGACGCCCCCCGCCGCGACTGCCGGGGGCGACCTATGCGGAGCCTCTGCCGGTGTTGCCGTGGCGATTCCTGCGCATAACGAAAGCGGGCGAATTGGTGCCGTTGTCGTCGGGGTGCGGCGGCATATCGAGCGTGTGATTGTGATTGATGACGGGTCTGGCGATGCCACGGCAGAGGAGGCAGCTCTTGCCGGCGCGGATGTTTGGCGTCATGAGCACAATCGGGGGAAGGGGGCAGCCTTGTTGACGGGAATCGGCGCATTGAATGCGGAAAATCCGCCGCCCAGGGCGGTGATTATGATGGATGGCGATGGGCAGCACGACCCGGAGGATTTGCCGAATTTTCTCGATGCGTGGAAATGCGGCGCACGTTGCATAGTCGGCAACAGGATGACGCAAGCTTCCGCAATGCCATGGCTGCGTCGGTGGACCAATCGCGTCATGTCTGAGGCGTTATCGCGCCGTTGCGGCCAGTACATTCCGGATTCCCAATGCGGATACAGACTTGTGGACGCCGGGCTTGCTGCCGGCATCCTGCGGCGTTCGCGCTGCCGGCACTACGACTTTGTCAGCGAACTGCTTTTGATTGCAGCCGCGGAGCATATCGAGATCCGTTCGGTTGCCGTGCGATGTGTGTATGACGGACAACCCAGCGGTATCCAGCCCGCGAGGGACACGCTCCGGTTCCTGCGTCTGATGTGTCGCGGATGAGGAAAAACGGATCCGGATTGTTCTAGTACCGCGCAACGGAGGGGTCGACGCATTGAGACCATTCCTCGATGCCGCCTTTCAGGCTCCATGTGTTGGTGTAGCCCAAGTTGCGCATCATGGTGGCCGCTCTCAGGGATCGGAGGCCATGATGGCAATAAACGATGTAGGCCGCAGTCTTGTCGGGGAACGTCCGAACGACTTCAGCGGCGAGTGTGCCCAACGGCAACAGGCGGCCTCCGGCTATTGCAGCCGTCCGGTATTCGTCCGGCTCGCGGCAATCGAGCAGTGTACAGCCTGGCGTGCCGATCAGGCGTGTGGCAGCGGCGCAATCGATTTCGATTCCCGGCGGTCCGGAGAAAGTCACGGGCTGCAAGCGCGACGGCAGTTTAGAGACGCACGATGACGGGCGTGCCTTGGCTTACGTTTGCGAAATATTTCCGCGCTATAAAATCGGGCATACGCACGCAGCCGTGTGAAGCCGGAAAGCCAGGGAGAAAACCGGCGTGCATGCCGATGCCGCCGTCGAAGCGCATGAAGAACGGCATGGATGCACCCCGGAACCGTGTTCCGGCGGGCTTAGGATCTTTCTTCACGGAAACATCCTTCACGACCACGTTTCCGGCAGCATCCACATAATCGCCATAGAGGTTGGATCTGTGGTTTGCGCTTTTCTGAGTAATTTTAAATGCGCCGGGGCGGGTTTCATAACCCTCGCGCCCGGTCGAAACAAGAGAGACACCGACAAGCTGGCCCCCGCGGTAGAAATAGGCACGTTGATCCGACAGATCGATAACGATTTTTGGGGAACCTGCGATGCCGTCACCATCCCAAAACGAGACATTGTCGACATCGGCTGTCGGTGAATAGGCTGCTCCTCCGTAAGGCGCGAGGTACTGCGTGGCTCCGGAGTCGTAATATTCGAAGGTATCGCAGGCTGCGAGGGTGCAGATGAGTGCGCCGAGTGCGAGGCCCGCAATGCGCGCTTGCGCGCGTTGAGAGCAGGAACGCGCCGCATGCTGCTGTGTGCTGCGTTTCGTGTTGGATGGGATCATGGGGATTGTGGTGGCAGACAACCCGGAGGGCTGGGATAAATGACGTTCTATGGTAGCCGCTGATGCAGCAAGGTCAAGGCCGAGGGGAGTGGTGTACAGCGCGACTCTGGAATCACTTGAATCCGGCGGATTTTATGATTTAATCCTTCCCTCTATGGCAAAAACCAGCTGGATTGAGCGCAACAAACGCAAGCAGCGCACTGTGGCAAAATATGCCGCTCTTCGGGCCGAATTGAAGGCCAAGGGCGATTACGTTGCCTTGTCGCAGCTGCCCCGCGATGCGAGTCCCACGCGTCTGGTAAATCGTTGTGACCAATCCGGCCGTCGTCGTGCGTACATGCGGCGGTTTCGGTTGTCCCGCCTCTCCTTTCGCGATCTTGCCGTTGCCGGTCTCATTCCGGGGGTGACGAAATCGAGTTGGTAGTCCGGGGTGTCGAGGTGATTCCGCTCGAAGACCGCTCAGTAGCCGGGATTAGTCGCGTGAACGGTTTCTCCGGAGCAGTGCGATTCCAAACTTTTTGACTGGGCAGACTGGAGATTGTGGTCGCTGCGGCGGATCGCAGCTACATCTTAAAGCGTTCGCCCAGGTAAAGTTGTCGGCTTACCGGGTCATTAATCAGGAAATCCTTCGATCCTTCGCTTTCCACCCGCCCTTCGTAGATCAGGTAAGCGCGGTCCACAATCGACAGGGTTTCCCGCACGTTATGGTCGGTGATCAGGATCGCGTAACCCTTGGCGCGCAGATTTACGATGATCTGTTGGATATCGTTTACGGCGATGGGATCCACACCGCTGAACGGTTCGTCGAGCATGATCAATTTGGGGTTGATTGCGAGCGAACGCGCGATGGTCAGCCGACGTTTTTCGCCTCCGCTCAATGTCATCGCAACATTGTTCCGCACGTGATTGATGCCGAACTGAGTGAGCAACTCATGGGTTCGCTCCCTGCGTTGGGCTGCGGTGAGCGGTTGCGTTTCGAGGATGGCGTAAAGATTCTCTTCAACGGTCATGCGTCGGAAGATGGATTCTTCCTGCGGAAGATAGCCAAGGCCCAGTCGCGCACGTTTGTGCATGGGATGATGACTGATTTCCTCGCCTGCGAAATAGATGCGCCCGCTGTTTGGGCGCACGAGTCCGACGATCATGTAGAAGCTGGTGGTTTTTCCGGCACCGTTTGGGCCGAGCAAACCGACGATCTCGCCGGGTCGCACCGAGATGTCGACCCCGTTCACGACGGCGCGCCCACCGTAGATTTTGACAAGTTTATCGGTTCGCAAAAGCGGGGCATCCCCGTTTGACCCGCCGTGGGAACCGGCGTGGGTCTGCGACTCGCCGGACGGCGGATTGTGCGGAGCGGTATGAGATGGGCTTGGTTCAGACATCATTCGTTCCCGCCACGTTCAGGATTTTGCGCTGCAGCAGGATCGATACGCGAATCTTCGGTGCCGCCTTCCGGCACGATGACGGTGGTGCTTGCTCCCTCGGTCACCAACCGGCCATCGCGATTGAGGACCATCACGGTGGAGGGATCGGCAGCCAGATGGAGGTTGGTGCCTTCCTTGACGCGGGGATCGCCCATAAGTCGGGCTTCGCCCGTTTTGGCAAAATAAATCAGGCGTTCCCCGCGACCGACGGTAGGAGGGCTGTCGCCGTCATCCTTTTGTGAGTGCGTCACGCGCACGTTTCCCTCGGCTTCGGCACGTTCCATGCCTGCACCGTCTTCATCCACATAGACGGTGAGCTTATCGCATTGGATGTAGAACTCAGGATCGCGCACGCGGACATTGCCGGTGAAGATGGCCTTGCGTTCGTCGGAATCAAATTCGGCATTGTTATCGGCGAGAATTGTCGTTTCGCCGGATTCGCCCGGCGCAACGAAGGAGGTTTCTTCGTCTTGTGCAGCACAGGGAGAGGGGGTTCCGGCAAGCAGAACGGGAAAGAGGCATGGGATGATGAAACGGTTCATGGATTGGGTGCGGAGCCCGGCTGCTGCGGGGCGGGTCGTTGGTGGATGACCATTTTGATGTTACCTTTGACCACACCGGCGCGCGTCCGGGTATTGAACTCGAGACGGTCGCCGGTGAGCACAAAATCGCTGCGCCAGACCAGCGTATCGCGCGTTCCGATAAGCATGCGATTTGCCACATTATAGACCGCTTCAGGCAGTTGGATGAGGAGATCGTCCAAAGGTTCGGAAGGAACTTCGATGTAAAGATTTTCCAGGGCAATCTCTTCGTCGTTGATGCGCGTGGCGGTGCCGGCATGGACTTGTCCGGCATGGTTGCCGTCTTCGTCGAACTCGGGAAGTGTCAAGCCGGTCGATTTCTGGTTGAGAGGAAGAATGGCCAGGGCGGCGAGAGCGGGATCACGATTGGATTCCTTGTCGTCCCTTGCGAAGGCGGGTGCGATGCCGATAAGGACCGCGCAGGCGACGGTGACCGCCTGGGCGGCGAGTCGGGATGGGTGGTCAGGCGTTGGCGGCGTCATGAATTGCACAAAGGCGGCCAATCAATCGCGGGAGATCGCGCAAGGGAACCTGATTTGGTCCGTCTGATAGGGCTTTGGCAGGATTCTCGTGGGTTTCAAGGAAAATCCCGTCGCAACCGGTCGCCACCGCGGCGCGCGCCAGGGCGGGAGCGAGGGTTCCATCGCCGCTTGTGCTATCTCCGGCTCCGCCAGGCCGTTGTACGGAATGTGTGGCATCGAAGATCACGCGATGGCCAAGTTCGCGCATCCAGCACAGGGAACGCATATCGGCGACGAGATTATTATAACCGAATGTCGTCCCGCGTTCGGTGAAGACATAGCGGTGGCAACCGAACGCCTCCAGCTTTTCTGCGACAGGCCGAACATCCCACGGGGCAAGAAACTGGCCTTTCTTGACGTTGACGATGCGGCCCGTTTCGGCTGCGGCACGCAGGAGATCTGTCTGGCGGCAGAGAAATGCCGGGATCTGCAGCAAATCAACAAAGCGCCCTGCGATTTCGGCATCTGCGGGGGAATGCACGTCAGTGGTGACGGGCACGCCGATTTCATCGCGGATCGCGGCGAGCAACTCGGCGCCTGCTCTGGCCGAGGTGCCGCGAAAGGATTTTACCGATGTGCGATTGGCTTTGTCGAAGGACGCCTTAAAGATCCACGGTGCCCCGGTTTCGTTCATGAGAGTCGCAAGGCGTCTGGCCATGCGTCTTGTGAAGGCGGGCGATTCCATCACGCACGGGCCGAGGACAAACACGAGTTGCGGCCCACCTATGCGGACAGGACCGACCGAAACGGGCTTTGGCCGGATGCTCCGGCGGCGGGACGCATGTGAGGGCAAAGTCCTGCCGCTCACGCTCCGTAGCTCTTTGTGAATTTTTTGCGGGATCCACTTTCTTCGTCCGAAGAAGCTGGTGTGCCGCCGGATGAAGGAGGATCCGACGGCAGATCTGCGACAGGCGACACCGATTGCCTGGGCGGAGAGATCCCTGCGGCAGGTGCCTCTACGGACGAGCCCGAGGACCCCTGAACATAGGCAAGACGCAAGCCTGTTAATGTCTGATCAAGCAGATGGGCCTCGTCTGCGGTGAGATTGCCATCGGTTTTATCGGCAATCATTTCGAGTTGATCGATGATCATTTTTGCAAGGTCAAGATTGACTTCGGGTTCGCCGGTTTGCGGGTGCGGAATCTGCCCCAGAAACAATGACGCGTTTTGCGCCTGCATCAGGACAAACTCGATAAAACGCTGGCTGAGCTCGGCTGTGTTACGGGATTTTTGAACTTGAGGCATCGGATTTTACTGGCTCGGGAGAATTGGCAGTTGAAGGTTCCGCCCCCCGTGTGACGACTGACACAATATGCGGTTGGTCAGCAAAATAACGGCGCGCCACGGTGCGGATATCGTCCGTGGAAAGGGACTCGACGCGTTCGAGATACTCGCGGTAATGTCCCGGGCCGAGACCGAGTAATGTATCCAATGCGGTGCTGTATGCGAAAGCGGCATTGCTTTGGCGCGAGAGTTCCGATTGGCCGACGATTTTGCTTTTTGCACGGGCCACCTCTTCCTGGGTGGGGCCGTCTTTGGCGAGGCTGGAGATTTCGTCTTCGAACGCAGTCTGCACCGTCTCAAGTTTTGCCGGGTCGGTGCCCAGATAAAAAAGAAAAGCGCCGGGGGCTGCGCCGGGTGTGTGGGCGGAGCCCACGAAATAGGCGAGGCCGAGTTCCTCGCGGATGCGCTGGAAGAAGCGTGAGCCCATGTCGCTGCTGAGTTCCTCTATGACATCGAGGGCGATACGATCGGGGTGATCGATTGCCACTCCGCGATAGCCGATTGCGAGAACCGCCTGATTCTTGGGGAGTGTCTCTGTAAGGGTCGCGGTCTCGAGCGGAGCCAGTTCCGTGGGAGGCGGTATGAGTGGTGTGCCTTCAGGCATGGCGGCAAGCTTGCCTTCGAAGATGGCACGCACATCTTCGGCGTTTACCGCACCGAAGACCGCGAGCACTCCGTTGCGTCCGACGAGGGTTTTTGAGAGAAAATCGCGGACCTGATTGCGCGCAATGTCCGAGACGCTTTCGGGAGTGCCCAAAGGGCGCATTGCGTAGGGGTGCCCTGCAAACAGGCGGGCGCGCAATTGGCGCCGTGCCAGGGAGAGCATGTTGTCGTCCTCGGCGCGGATGGCAGCGATCTGGTTTGCGCGCTCAATGTCCAGCGCTTCCTGAGGCAGGGCGGAATGCAAAAGGACGTCGGCAAGGATCTCGGCGGCGAGTTCGAAGCCCGGCTCCAGAATTTCGATCGATACACCCAGCGAATTGTTGCCGCTTTCGGTAGAGATAGCGCCGCCGGCCCCTTCAATTTCGCCAGCAATACGTTCCGCGCTGCGCGTTTCCGTGCCTTTGAGCAGCGTACTAGCGGCAAGACGGGAGATCCCATTGGTGTCCGGCGTTTCCGCCAGCACACCGGCATGAAACACGGCGTTGATCGAAACCAGAGGAAGACGGGGATCTTCCCGCACAATGAGGCGCAGTCCGTTGGACAATGTCATGTCCCGGATTTCGCCTGCCTGGGCGAGGGGCTCGGTTGTGGCGGGGTCCTGGAGCGCGCCGATAGGATTGAGCGATGTGACCGTGAGATTGTCCGGGATCAGATATTGAGCCGCGACACGTTGAAGATCCTCGGCGGTGACGTTGCGCACGCGGTCGAGGTAAAGGCGTGTGAAGTCGAGGTTGCGCGTAAGGAACCAGTTTCCGCCAAGATCGCTGGCCCGCCCCCGCATCGTGGTGAGCCCATCGAGTTGATCGCTGAGTATGCCGTTTCTTGCGCGTGCAAGTTCCTCGTCCGTGAATCCCCCAGAGGCTGCGCGGTCGATATGTTCAAGGATGGCAGTCTGCGCCGCTTCGCGCTTGTTTGGATCGGTTACTGCCGATGCAATGAAGAGGCCCTGCCCGGAGGGGGTGAACGCACCGGTGGAAACTGAATAAACAAGTCCTTTGCCATCGCGCAGATCGGTGTAAAGCCGGGAGCTGCGGCCGCTGCCGAGGATCGCACCGAGTACATCGAGTGCGGGCATATCGCGATGCTCAATGCCGGGGATGTGCCAGCCCATGTGCAGGCGAGTGAGATCGGTGGGGAACTCCTCGTGGCGCTCACGGCGTCCCAACTGGCGGGGTTCGTCGGGCACGAGCACCGGGGCGAGCGCTTGTCTGGGGTGATCGAGAAAGAACGTTTCCACCTGCTTATGAACCGCTTCGGCATCCACATCGCCGACGACGACAAAGGTCAGGTTGTTAGGCACGTAGCGCCTCTTGTAATACTCCATGACATCGTCGCGCGTGAGCCGGTTATAGACTTCGAGATGGCCGATGACGGGATATTTGAATGGATGCGTCGTGTACGCGGTCTCGAACAGGAGACGGGAAGCCACGCGATCAGGATCGTCGTTGCCCATTGCGAACTCGCGGCGGATGACTTCCTGCTCCTTGGCGTATTCGTCTTCCGGAAGCGTGGAATTCATCATGGCATCGCACAACAGATCGACGGCATCGGCAACTCCCTCCCGTGGGATGTCGATCCAATACACGGTGCGATCAAAACTGGTGTAGGCATTGACGTAGCCTCCACGATCTTCAACCGTCCTCGCGATGGCGTTAGCTCCGCGGCGTTCTGTGCCTTTGAAGAGCATGTGTTCGAGGATGTGCGAGAGCCCTGCGCCCAGCCATTTGCCCTCGGTGATGCTGCCGGTCGCGCACCAGGCCTGAACGCTCGCCACTGGCGCGCTGCGATCTTCCTGCACGATCAGAGTCAACCCGTGGGGCAGCGTCCAGACGCGGGCGTCGGCTTTCGGGAATTCCATCCGCTCCGTACGCGCCGCGGATGGAATTCCCGAAA
>CAZZCL010000027.1:0-35370 GCA_964652295.1 uncultured Chthoniobacterales bacterium | reverse complement strand
CGGCGCGGTAATTGGAAGCAACCGATGTCGCTGATCTCATCAACTGATCAGCAATCACGCGCCCCTGTATCGAGCGGGCCAGGTTATCGATCAACCGCATGACCCGCTGGGCCATTGACGATTGATGATTTTCGATCGATGATTTTCTGGCCAAAAAATGACGCGAAATGCCGGACTGAATGGCGGGACTGCGTCTCAAGCGACATCGTGTCGGGCGCACACCGGTGGTTTGCACCAACGGCTAATATCCTGGATGCCTCCGGCATTGTGGGGAGCAGAATTTGCAGTTTAGCATCTTGACATTTTTTCTCAATGCATCATGATGCCTTAATGAGAACGACAGTCACACTAGATGGCGATTTGGAGCGTGTTTTGCGGGAAACTGCGTTCCGCACTCATAAGCCTTTCAAGAAAGTGCTCAACGACACGCTGCGTGCGGGCATCAAACTATCCGCGCCAGACGAGAAGTCGGAGCCGTTTATCCTGCATGCTCGTCCCATGGGTTTGCGCACCGGGCTTGACCCGGCTGGATTTAATCGGCTGGCGGATGATCTCGAAGCGGAAGCCTTTCTCGAATCCACTCGAAAGCTCGCGGAACGCGTCGGATGATCCTGCCAGACGCCAATCTGCTGCTCTACGCATGCGATCAGAGCAGTCCCTTCCACGCGAAAGCCGCTGTGTGGTGCGAACGCCTCATGGGTGGCACCGCCCCGGTGATCCTTCTGCCGCCTGCGCTCTTCGGTTTCGTGAGAATTTCCACTCATCCAAGAATCTACCACGATCCCTTATCCGTGGCCGAAGCATCCGCCCATGTGCGCTCGTGGTTGAATCGCAAGCATGTGCGTCTGCACGACATGCTGCCGGATGACGTGGACAAGGCGCTTATCCTGCTGGAAGCGGCGGGGACTGCGGGAAACCTGACCACGGACGCCCAACTGGCAGCGGTCGCGCTCCGGCTCGATGCCGAAGTGCACACGGCAGACCTCGATTTCGGCAGGTTCGCGGGTGTGCGTTTCACAAATCCGATTCTCTGAGCGGCAGTTACCGCGCCGAGACGAGTGGATGCTCGTGCGGCATTTTATCTCGCTATTGGAATTGAGAGACTCAATCCGCGGTTGACGGCAGCCTGCGCCATTTCGAGATCAAAAGTTATCAGCACAAGGTCAGGTAGGGCTCTGGCACAGCTTTCCATCACGTAGAGATGCCCGGCATCAGCAGCCCGGAGCCCCACCCCACGATTGAACGCCTTGAGATGACCCAGCCAGTCACCATCCGGTTCCGTCCAGTGCAGGCTCGCCTCGATGGTGCGCCAGAGATTCCACGCGTCTGCCCCTCCTTTGCGTCGAACAAGAGCGGCCTCCGCTTCCACGCGCAGCCAATGCCATCCCAACCGAAACTCCGACTCCTCCCATGCCTTCGTTGCTTTTGCCGAGTGCGGCTCCCGAAAGATCAGCGGCACAATGGCACTGGTATCGAAAAAAGCCTTCACCAATCACGCCCAGCCCGCATTGAATCTGTGGAACTCGCATCCTCCCGGCCATCCCCGGCCAAAACAGGAGCTGGCAAAGGGATCGACGGATGGCCACCCTGAGGCGATTGGAGGAGCATTCCAGCTTGTTTCAA
Organism: uncultured Chthoniobacterales bacterium; assembly: GCA_964652295.1. Classification (GTDB taxonomy): domain Bacteria; phylum Verrucomicrobiota; class Verrucomicrobiia; order Chthoniobacterales; family CALDSX01; genus CAZZCL01. Next base: position 33,747 of record CAZZCL010000027.1, on the reverse strand, counting down.
CGCCAGCAGAGGAGAATCCTGCGCCACTGAGGAGAGACGGACGGTTTGATTTGCCGGAACGAGGTAGGCCACTGTGCGATCCCGGATGCAAATCTCCAGCGTGGTCGAATCCCGCTCGACCGACCTGAGATATTGTCCCAGATGGGTCTTCAACTCAGATGAATTTACTTTCACACGGTCAATATGACCAGTTGTGTCAACCATGTCAACTTGCCGTTCTGAACCTGCGACTATCCAGCACGTTTCCCAGAAGATTGACCGTGGTGGGGATTACCCGAATTGCCCGACCGTCGCGCACCATGAAAGAGTGGGTGCCGCTCCAGAAACTGGACTGGTATCTCACACGAAGTGACGTGCAAGACCTGACAATAGGCCTGTCCCTTGCTTCCCTCATCAGGTGCTCTATGCAATCTGTAAGCTGCGGGATCATGCATATCTGCGCAGCGTATCGATTGGGCGCTCGCCGAATAGCGCCTGGTAGTCATTGGAAAAGCGCCCGAAATGCCAGAAGCCGGCCTCCAGGGCCGCGGTTTTGACGCGTCCCTCCCCGGCGTCCATCGAGAGCAGGGAGCTTCGCGCTTTGTGAAGTCTGATTGCCTTGATGAATCGGGTAGGGCTGGTTCCTGTCAGCTCGCGGAAGAGATACTCCATCTTTCTTCGGCTGCACTTGAGCTGTCGGCACAGGTTGGAAATGTCCGCTGCCGGCGCTCCCTCTTCGATGATTACGATGGCATCCTGCAGCAACGCTTGCCGTCGTGCCTGGCTTAGCGGTGTCCGACACCGTTCGGACTGTGGGAGCGCGTTGCGCAGGGATTCGAGGAAGGCAGCCAGTAGCTCGTCCTCAAGCCGACTTCGCGCTATGGTGTGCGTTAGCAGATTGTCGCTCTGTCCGGATTCGCGGCGTAAATCCAGCATCAGATTGCGCATGCGGACGCAATCCGGCTTGGCCAACCTTATTCCGATGCCATGCTTGAGGATCTGCTCCGGCAATTCCGGGAAGCAAAGTTCGAGGGTGCGTTCCATAAGAGCGGCGGGAATGTTTACTTTGGCAATGCCCAATCCGGGGGGGGTGATGGCTTCGATTTCCCCTCGTGGCGGAAAAACCCCCATGTAGCCCGCACCATGAATCATCGAAAAATTCAGCGAGTTGCCTATGCCGGGGCAGGCATCGACAAACATCATTGTGTAGGCATTTGCTGCCATCGTTCCCCGAAATAAAAACGGTGCCGACACTCTGAGATACTCGAGGCAGACCTTCGGCAGCTGAAACTGCTCGAAGATGGTCGGCTCGTTCCCCGGGCCAAGCATACTTGGCTCGAGAAGCGCGTCTTGAATTGCCTCGCTCAGCGCCTCAGGCTCAGGCAGCTCCCGACGCGTGTAAAAAACGGGATTGTACGTCGCATGCATAAGTGTGAACGCGTGTTGAGCAATCCATAACACACGCGATCGAGAGAGCGCATCCCTGAACTTTGCGCAAATGGGATACGCTATTTGCTGGAGGCAGCGTTCGCAAAGTCTCTAAACTCTCTCCTTAGCGGCAGATACAGCTCATAATTTAACAACCCCCCGTCCGGTTTTTGCCTGGACTCGAAAGGAAGTAGCAATGATGAAACAAATCAAGACCCTCCAACTTAGTCTCGTCGTCCTCGCGTTTGCCAGCACGGCGTTTGCCCAGGAAACCACTGGCAAACCGGGCTCGCCATCGGCCACCACCACAATCCCGGGTGACCGTTTGCCTCCGCCCGAGCCGCTGTTCGGCGGCAGGATCGAGCACGGTGCACTCAATTCCGGGGCGTGGTGGGCTCCGCAGGTCGTCCCGCCGGCTGGGGCACCCAACATTGTCCTCATCATCACCGACGACTCAGGCTTCGGTGTGCCGAGCACCTTCGGCGGCGTCGTCCCGCACCCCGCCATGGACCGTGTGGCGGCGAACGGTCTGCGCTACAACAACATTCATTCGACTGCCCTGTGCTCGCCAACCCGCGCCGCCCTGCTCACCGGGCGCAACCATCATACCGCCGGATTCGGCGTGATCGCCGAACAAGCGACCGGCTTCCCGGGCTACAACAGCCTCATCGGAAAAGACAAGGCGACGGTTGGGCGGATCCTCCGCGACCACGGCTACTCGACTGCATGGTTCGGCAAGAACCACAATGTACCGTCCTTTGTCGCAAGTCAGGTCGGGCCTTTTGATCGGTGGCCGGTCGGGATGGGCTTTGAATACTTCTACGGTTTTGTCGGAGGCGACGCCAACCAGTGGCAGCCGAACCTGTTCCGCAACACAACCCAGATCTATCCGTTCGAAGGCAAGGAAGGGGAGTGGAACCTGGTCACCGCCATGGCCGATGATGCCATCGATTACATCAACCGGATGAACCAGATCGCTCCGAGCAAGCCGTTCTTCGTCAAATACGCCCCGGGCGCAACACATGCCCCGCATCACCCGACCCGGGAGTGGATCGATAAAATCCGGGAGATGAAACTCTTCGATGACGGCTATGAAAAGCTTCGCGAGCGAATTTTTGAGAATCAGAAAAAACTCGGGGTCATCCCTGCCGACACGGAGCTGGGACCGTGGCCGAAGGAAGCGCTCAAGCCGTGGGATGAACTGGACGAAACGACCAAAAAGCTTTTTATCCGCCAAGCCGAGGTTTTCGCTGCCTACGCTGCCTACAGCGATTATGAGATCGGGCGCGTCATCGAGGAGATCGACCGCATGGGCAAAATGGACAACACCCTGATCATTTATATTAACGGCGACAATGGCACGAGCGCCGAGGGTGGTCCGCTGGGCACTCCGAACGAAGTCGCCTTCTTCAATGGACTCAATGAACTCCCAATCGAAACCCAGATGAAATATTACGATCTGTGGGGCACTGAACACACCTACAACCACATGTCGGCAGGCTGGTCATGGGCTTTCGATGCCCCCTTCTCCTGGTTTAAGCAAAATGCTTCCAGGCTCGGCGGCATCCGCCAGGGCATGGTGATTTCGTGGCCAAATCGGATCAGGGATAAGGGTGGTCTCCGAGAGCAGTTCATGCACGTCATCGATGTCATGCCCACCATTCTCGAAGTGACCGGCATCGAGGCACCGAAGGAAGTCGATGGCATTGAGCAAGTGCCGATCGAAGGCACCAGTTTCGCCTACACCTTCGAACAGCAGAACGCCGACGCTTCGTCCCGGCACACGACCCAGTATTTCGAGATGATGGGCCAGTGGGCGCTTTACCATGAGGGATGGCTGCTCAGCACCAAAGTCAATCGCGCCCCCTGGGAGGCTTACGGTGCCGCAAACCCCGACCCGCTCAACAATCAGGTGCTGGAACTCTACAACCTCAAGGAAGACTTCAGTCAAACAAAGGACATCGCTGACAAGCACCCGGAGAAAGTCGAGGAGATGAAAAAGCTGTTCATCGCCGAAGCCGAAAAATACAACGTCTTCCCGATGGACGCTTCGGTGGCTGCCCGCATTGTGGCGTCGCGCCCGAACATCGCCGCCGGCCGCACTGAGTTCGTTTACACGCGCCCCATGGTTGGGCTGCCCCAGGGCGATTCTCCGATGTTGCTGAATAGCTCCTACACGATCACGGCTGAGATCGAGGTACCCGAAGGCGGCGCCGAAGGAATGATCCTGACCTCCGGCGGACGCTTTGCAGGGTACGGCTTCTATCTTCTCGAGGGGAAGCCGGTGTTCCTGTGGAACATGGTCGATCTGGAGCGTATCAAGTGGGAGGGCAAGGAGGTGCTGAAGCCCGGCAAGCATGTCATCGAGTTTGATTTCCGGTATGACGGCCTCGGCCCGGGCACCCTCGCTTTCAACGACATGAGCGGGCTCGGACGGTCCGGCACCGGCTCGCTCAAGGTCGATGGCGAGGTGGTCGACACCAAAAAGATGGAGAAAACGCTGCCCATGATCCTGCAATGGGACGAGGCTTTCGACATCGGTTCTGACACGCTAACCGGAGTGAATGACGCGGATTACACGCCGCCCTTCGCGCTGACTGCCAAGCTCGACAAGCTGACGATCAAGATTGATCGCCCGCAGCTTTCGCCAGAAGATATTGACAAACTGAAGGAAGGCATGAAGAAAGGCGAAGCCGGCCGCGAGTAACTCGCAACGCAACCCAACAAAATTGAAAGAGCAAGATATGAAGATTCGAATGACTATACCCCTCATGCCAACGCTCGGCATCACGCTCCTGCTGCTGCCTGCAGTGTTGGCGCAGGCGGGGGCACCCTCCATCGAGCCCGCAGCCGAAGCTGCGCTGAAGGCGATGTCCGACAAGCTGACAGCCGCCGAGCACCTGACGATCGTGGGTACTCGGACGATTGATGCCGGTCTCCTTCCGGGTGCTGGAGTCAAGCGGGAGGCCAAAGTGAACGTAAAACTCTCCCGCCCGGCGGGCATCGCGGCGGCAGCCGAAAATGAAAACGGGGCGCGCGAACTGTTCTTCGACGGCAAGAAATTCGTGGTGGTGGACCGCCAACCGGGCGTGTTCGCCGAGGTGGAGTTCGCAGGCACAAATGACGAGGCGATCGATGAATTGGCCGACCAATGGGGGATCGAGCCTGCCCTTGCCGATCTGCTCGTCAGCGACCCACATGCCAGCCTGACAGCCGCCGTCGAGTCCGGCCGAGTGGCCGGTGTTGAGACTATCGCGGGAATCGAGTGCGATCATCTCGCCTTCTTCCTTCCTGGGCTCGAATGGGAGGTATGGATCGGTAGGTCGGATTCGCTTCCAAGGCGGTTTCTAATCCGCTATGTCGAAATCGAAAGCAAACCGACGATCATCGCCGAACTGCAAACCATCGATATCGAGACCGTCCATGATGCAGCCGTCTTTTCCCCGCAGCAACTCGACGACCTGCAGAGAATTGAGATCCTCCCCATGCAATCAACCGATGAAGAAGAGAAAACCAATGAAGAATAAAACCATCCAAAATGCCGCCAAAAGATGGCGCTACCAGTTAATCGCCGCGTTCGCCCTGGCGGCAACCGGGTTGCTCACGCTCCAACCCCTGCTGGCTCAGACGGTACGCATGAACTCACGCCAATCGGTCCGCAGCGTCTCACGCAACAGCGCGCAGGCTGCCAGGCAGATCGCCCGAACCCCGGCCAATGCTGGCGCGGACATCGCGCGCAACACACGTCAGGCCACCCGCCAGGTCTCGCGCAACAGTTACCAGAGCGCCCGCCAGATCAGCAGGCGGCACTTCTACACCTTGCCTGCCGGATACCGCCCCGTCACCTACGGTGCCTACCGCTACTACTACGTCGGCGGACTCTATTATTATCCCTATATGGACGCTGGCACGACGGTTTACATCAACGTCGACGTGGACGCGTCGGGAAACCCGATCCCGCCGCCACCGGCATCTGCTGTGCTTTGAGTGCCCGTTTTGTCGTTTATCCGGAGTTGCTGAAGTTCGGACGGTATAACGAGAGTCAAGTTGCAATGAAACGAATGCTAAGCGTTCTCCGGGTCGCCGGGCTTATTCTCATATCGTGGGACAAAGCCTCTGCCGAAGCGGTGACCGTCGACCACTATGCACGGGCTGAGACCGATGTCACCCTCGGCCGCTACGTGCAGCAAGGGGGGGGTCGGCAGGTTTATGCACGTTCGCAAGCGCACGCCGATCGACCAGCAAAAGGTGATCCGGATGAATCGTGACACCATCTAACCTATTGGCGTCATCGAACTTGCTGAGCCGGTCAAGTCGATGTGTTCCTCGGCAATGTCGGAGCCGTTTCCATGTACAACGTTCGCAAGGGCCTGGCCGATGCCGGTGCCGAGCGGGCGAAGAAAATTGCCATCCTCGAACAGTTGATGGATTCGCAGACCCTCATCGCCACTGCTAATACCTCGACACTCTACGCCTACACCTTCACGGATCCCTTCCTGGTGACGAAGCTCATTACAACGGCAACTGGCTCATCCGTGCCGGCACCGCCAAAGCAGGCCTCTATGGCAATAGCACGGCCGAGGCCGTTGACCCGCGTGGACTTCAATGGCAAAAGAACATAGCGTAACGAACACCCCTTGCACTCTCATTCCCTTCAGATAGCGGAATCCTGATTCGCATCCCCCATACACCATGAAAAAACTAACCACTACATCCCTATTATTGGTGCTGCTTATCACTCATGCCCTGGGCAACGATGCAGAGCTGGCCAAGAAACTCGCCAATCCGATCTCGAGCCTCATCAGTGTTCCGATCCAGAGCAACTTCGACTTCGGGGTCGGCCCCGGTGACGGGACCAAGTGGACCACCAACATCCAGCCGGTGATCCCCTTCAGCATCGGGGAAGAGTGGAATCTCATCTCGCGCACGATCCTCCCGGTCATCGACCAGAGCGGCATCGCAGCTAGCGGAGGTGCCCTGGATGCGACAGGTCTCGGCGATATCACCCAAAGCTTTTTCTTTTCCCCGAAAGAGAGCAGTCCCATCTGGGGTGTCGGCCCGGTGATCCTGTTTCCCACTGCGACCGATAGTCTCTTGGGCACAGAAAAATGGGCCGTTGGGCCGACCGCCGTTGTCCTTAGACAATCCGGGCCATGGACCGTTGGCGCGCTCGCTAATCATCTCTGGGACGTCGCCGGTGATGACGAACGCGCCTCTGTCAATGCCACCTTCCTGCAGCCCTTCCTCGCTTACGTCTTGCCCACGAAAACAACTCTGACCCTAAATACAGAGACCACCTACGACTGGGAGAACGAGCAATGGACCGTGCCGGTAAACTTCATCGTCAGCCATCTTTTCAATGTCGGCAAACAACCGGTGCAAGCATTTGTTGGAGGACGCTACTATGCCGAAGCGGCCGACAACGGCCCTGACTGGGGAATTCGCTTCGGCTTCACCCTCCTGTTTCCGAAATAGAACAACAAGCCATGCCAGGGACCATATATTAGGAAACGAGAGAGCACAGGTTCGTTACAAACAGCCTGTGGGCATCAGTGCTCAAGCCCGAAGGGGTCACTCGCAACACATAAAGCAAAGTCACGTCTCGTTCCTTACTCAGCAGTCAGTGAGCGGGAGCATTCGTAGTTTTCGGACAGCTTTTAACCTGTTTCATCGGCGTGCTCAGAGTGAGAAATGTAATCGCAGTGAACTACGCCTTCACACCATTGACCACACACTCTGATGATTTGCAGGAAATGGACCCTTCGATTGGGAGCCTTTTGCACCGCCCGTTATCCGTTTACCCCGCCTGGCTGTGCAGACAACAAACCCAACACCCATGTCATCATTGCCGATGACATGGGCTGCTCGGATATCGGTTGTGGTTCGGCGATGAAATTCAGACCCCGAACATCGGCGCACTCGCCAGGAGGAGTATACGGGCAACGCATTTCTACGTCGCGCCGATCTGCTCGCCCAAGCACTCGATCAAGTCCCCCGCCATGCATCTGACCGACCTGGTTCCGACGCTTCTCGATTTTGCCGGGGCGCAGCATCTGTCCGCGACCGACAAGAAGCTTGCGCCGCTGTGTGCCAAGTCGCTTGCCCCGCTGTTGACAGGCAAGACCGTGGCAGTGCGCATGGATGAAGACAGGATCGGCGGGGAATTGTTCAGCAATCGCATGGTACGCCACGGCGACTGGAAGCTTTGCTTTATTCACAAGACCGGCGATGGCAGTGGGACCTGTTCAACCTCCGCGCCGACCGTGGCGAGACGACTGACCTTTGGGATGTCGCACAGAACGGCGTGGTCCGAGTCAAGGACGCCCCCTTCAAGGCGAAAAGCAATCCGTAAAATCAGCTTTTCAACGCTCTTATCTTCCGCAAGCATTCCATGAAAGCGCACAGAATCTCGGGCATGGGCGGAACCACCCACAGCGCTTTCTTTCCCCAAAACCCGCTCCCCGATTTGAGCCGTCGGCCCGGTGTCTTTTAACTCCAGCGCGACCAACAGGCCCATGTTTTCGTGGATCCTACCAACATCACGCTCATCCCGAACATCGAAACGCTGAGTAAATGGGAAAGCAAGCACTACGGCATTGCCCAGAAGCACCCGGTAACGTCCCTGGATCTGGCTTGGGTTTCCGGTTGACACATCTGTTCGCGGTAGTTTAAATGAAGCTTTTACTGATGAATTAAAGCCGTCAGTCTCAGTAGTATCTGTCAACCAGGCTTTACCCATAAAATAAGTAACTGTATGAAAACCATCACAAGCAAATTCCCCTTGTTTCCCGCCATTTTATTCCTCGCCGCCCTGAGCGTTTCCCGGGCTGGCATACCTGCCATCGAAGCTGTCATCGAATCCCCCTCGCCAACCGGCGATGGTTGGTGGTTCCGTGCCGCCCCCTACGGTTGGGTGACGGCAGTCGATGGCGATGTGAGTGTGGGCTCGCTTACCGCACCGGTGGATATCAGCCTGTCGGACATCCTCGAGAGTGTTGACATGACTTTTATGGGCGTTTTCGAAGTCGGCTACGACCGGTGGTCGCTGGGTGTCGATGTGGTTTACGCGAAACTCTCGCAGGACCTGGACGGCGGCGGGCGAGTGTTTGACAGCTTCCGGTTCGAGCAAAAGCAGTGGTTCGTCACACCGGCCCTCTCCTATCGGCTCATTGACACGGGCAGCTACATCATGGCGGTGTATGCCGGTGCCCGCATCACAACGATGGATGTGGATTTGACAGGCCGCTTTGCCCGCGGCGGCGAGACGAAGGTCAGCGCCGATTCCTCCTGGGTGGATCCCGTGGTTGGCATTCGCGGCCAGGCGGACTTTGGCGACCGCTGGTTCTTCCGTTACACCGCTGACATCGGCGGCTTTGGCACAAGTTCCGAACTCACCTGGAATGCCTTCGGCGGCTTTGGCTACAATATTGGCGATACCATTGGCTTGATTGCGGGCTACCGCGGCCTCGGGATCGACTACAGCCAGGATGAATTCGCACTCGAGGTGATCAGCCATGGCCCGGTCATCGGCTTGGAGGTCCGGTTCTAGGAGCTGTCCGACAGGGTCGGCCACTTGTAGGGCGGCGATGTCACCACCAGATCCGCCGCGTCCGGTTCTGGGAGCTGTCCGACAGGGTCGGCCACAGCCCGCCTTGTCGGAGAGCTTCTAGCGCGAACCAGCGTCGGGGTATGGGAAGACGGTTTTCCAATCGTCTTTCATACTACCGACAGTCCAGCCTTTGGCCCTGGCTTCGTCGAGGCCCTTGTCAAGTTTGCCAATGTGCGATTCGCGGTCATAAGCCCACTCGCGATCGGCGTCGGTGTGATGGATGTAAAGGCAAAAGCCTGGACGCGTGCCTGCGGAGGTCCATTGGAGCATCTGCAGGTCGCCATCGGAATTGCCAGCAGCGAAAATGGGGCGGCGCCCAATGGATCGCTGGATGCCTATGGGTTTGCCTTCCTTGTCGTCGTTGTGGGCGATCTCCGGAAGTTTGATCAGGACGGGTTTTCCCTCGCGGAGCTCGTATTTCAGGCCGCCGCTGCTGCCGACGACTTGTTCCGGCGGGATGCCATAGACTTTCTCCGTCCACGGCCGCATAAACTCAATGCCACCACCCGAAACGATGAAGGTCTTGAATCCGTTGGCCCGCAGGTAGGTGAGCAGTTCCAGCATGGGTTGATAGACCATTTCCGTGTAAAGCCTACCGGTGGTTGGGTGTTTGGCCGTGGCGATCCAGTCGGTGACGACTTCTTCAAACTCGTCTGTTGTTAAACCCGCATGGGTGGCCATGACGATTTGGGCAAGGCTATGCTCACCGCCTGCCAGCGCGGTTTTGACATCGCCCTTGAGCAGAGAGGCGAAGGGTTCTTTGTCTTTCCACTCGGGGTGTTGTGGTGCCAACGCCTTTATCCGGTCCAATGCGAATAGGAGTTGGAAATACATCGGCTGCTCGGCCCACAGGCATCCGTCGTTATCGAAGACGGCAATGCGTTCGGGAACCGGCACGAAAGCGGGTGTGCCTTCCTTCGTGACCTTTTCAACGAAGGCGATGATCGATTGCTTGGGGGCGGTGTCGTTCCATGAGGGCAACGGATCGGCAAGTACGAGCGAGCTTGTGAGAAAACAGGGAAACAGGAGTAATACGACTTGTCTCATAAATGGTTATGACGTTGAGCGGCGGCAAATGCGCAGCGCCACGGTTCACGCTTTTCCACCTAGAAGGACTGCAAATTGGGCGGAGAGTCAACCCCTAAGGTGGAGTCTGAAAATGAACACGATTGAAGCCGCCGAAACAAGCAAGAGGAGAACTGAAGGCTCTGGAACGGTTAAAATCGCGCCGCCGTAACCCGTTGTCATGACCGCGTCGAGGTCGTCGATATATGAGGGGATGAAGGTATCTATCGAGCTTTCCCCTTCAAAAGGTGCGGTCGTGTCTGTGATGGACCAATGCACTCCCAGCAAGGCCAGTTCGCCGTCATAAATTGCAAATGTCGGTGCGCCGGAATCACCGAACCACAGGTAGGTTTCATCCCCCCCAACAATGTTTGTTAGCGTATTAAAATCGAAGAAAAGGCTTTCACCCGTGCTGCCGGCTTCGCTGTAAGGGGCGACAGCGTCCGCCGTGTTCCGCCCGACGCGATGGACAAGGCCGTAGTTGTGGAGTTCCATTCCGATGTATAAGCCATTTGATGAAAGATCGAGCACAGAATAGACGGCGAGAGACGCATCGACGGGGGTATCGAACCAGCCGATGTAGAGATCGGTCGTCCCGATCCGTGCGCCGCTCTCAACGGTATAAGTATGCGATGGTCCTGCCAGATCGTTCCCTTCCCAGAAGGTGACTTGGGCGCCGGGGCCCGGAAAAAAGTGATAAGCGGATACGAAATATTGAGAGGAGACGAGGGTAGCCCAGCGTTCGGTGTTGCTATAGCCGACGCCGGACCAATCGTACGGATTGCCCAGGAACGCTTTGTCGATTCCGGAATAGAACCGGCTATGACGGGCTGCGTCATAGGAACGGATGAGCATGTCGGCGTGGAGGATTGTCGGGCTGAGGATGCTTGGGATGATCGGTAAAAGCACCGCGATGAGAAAGGACGCACAAGGACTACGGCGGGCGAACGATGTTGTCATGAGCGGGACATTTATCGGGACCGGGGACCGATTCAAGCTTCCTGTGCGTGCGAGGAGCGCGCTTGCACACCGGTGGACTGGCGTTTAGGAGTTAACATTTATGAGCACATCCCGTTCCTCCCGCCGTGCTCCGAGGGCGACCGTCGCCCCGGTCCACCACTCCGGTACGATCGAGTCCATTCTCGTTGAGAAACGTGTTTTCAAGCCATCCCGCGAGTTTGCAAAGGCCGCGCACATCGGTTTGATGTCGGACTACGAAGCGTTATACCGGGAATCCATCCGCAACCCTGAAAAGTTCTGGGGGCGTCTTGCCAGGGAGACACTCAATTGGCGGATAAAATGGAAAAGCGTTCTGGAGTGGGACGCCCCGTTTGCGCGGTGGTTTACGGGCGGGGAACTCAACGTCTGCGAGAACTGTGTGGACCGGCATTTGGAAGGGGCCAGCCGCAACAAGGCCGCGATCCATTGGGAGGGTGAACCAGGAGAAAAGCGAACGCTTACCTATCATCAGTTGCATCGGGAAGTGTGCCTGTTTGCAAATATTCTGAAACGCAACGGCGTTAAGAAGGGCGATCGGGTATTGATTTATATGCCTTTGATCCCGGAGGCGGTGGTGGCGATGCTGGCGTGTGCACGGATTGGGGCGGTCCACTCGGTGGTGTTTGGGGGGTTCAGCGCCGAGAGTATCAAGGACCGGCTGAACGACAGTGGCGCACGGACAATCGTGACGGCGGACGGCGGCTACCGTCGGGGCGCGATTGTGCCATTGAAGCATAATGTCGACGAGGCAATCCGTGGTAATACGGATATACGCCGGGTGATTGTGTTTCGGCGGGCGTTTAATGAGATCCACATTGAGGAAGGACGCGATGTATGGTGGCATCGCGAGGCCGAGTACGTCGACGCGCAATGTGCTGCTCCAGCCCATTTGAGCGAGCATCCCCTGTTTATTCTGTATACCAGCGGATCGACGGGCAAACCGAAGGGGATATTGCACACATCGGCCGGGTATTTACTTGGGGCGGCTGTGACTGCGAAGTACGTGTTCGACCTCAAACCGGAGGATGTCTACTGGTGTACGGCAGACGTGGGTTGGATCACAGGTCACAGTTATTTGGTGTACGGTCCGCTCGCCAACGGAGCGACGGTGTTGATGTACGAAGGCGCGCCGGACTGGCCGGAGAAAGATCGCTTTTGGCGGATGATCGAAAATTGGGGGGTGACGATTTTTTACACGGCGCCGACGGCCATCCGGGCCTTTGTGAAGTGGGGACGGCAATGGCCTGCGAAGCACGATCTGACCAGCTTACGTCTGTTGGGGAGTGTTGGGGAACCCATCAATCCGGAGGCGTGGATGTGGTATCACGACATCATCGGGGGCGGACGCTGCCCGATTGTGGACACGTGGTGGCAGACGGAGACCGGTGCAATCATGATCACTCCTCTGCCGGGAGTGACCCCGTGCAAACCCGGCTCTGCCACGCGTCCGTTCTTTGGCATCGATGCTGCCGTGGTGGACGACGACGGCAATGAGGTTGACGCCGACGAGGGCGGCAAGCTGGTGATCCGGAAGCCATGGCCGTCGATGTTGAGAACGATATACGGGGATAAAGAACGATTTAAGAAGACGTACTGGAGCGACTTCAAAGGGTGGTACACCACGGGTGACGGGGCCCGCCGGGATAAGGACGGCAATTTCTGGATTGTGGGACGGATCGATGACGTGCTCAACGTTGCCGGGCATCGCCTGGGCACAAGCGAGGTGGAAAGTGCGCTCGTCAGTCATGACGCCGTTGCCGAGGCGGCTGCGGTGGGGCGTCCGGACGAGATCAAAGGCCAGGCTGTTGTGGCGTTTGTCATGCTTAAGGAGCGACACAAAGCGTCTGCAGAGCTGAGAAGTGTGCTCCGCGATCATGTGGCGAAAGCCATCGGTCCGATTGCGAAGCCGGACGATATCCGGTTTGTCGGCGGGCTGCCCAAGACGCGTTCCGGGAAGATCATGCGACGGTTACTCAAGGAGATTGCGGCGGGTGGAACCGTGAAGGGCGACACGACAACACTGGAGGATCTTAGTGTCCTGGCACGGCTGCGGTCGAGCGATGAGTGAATGAGCGGGATGTTTGCGGGCGGGCGCTTTCAGGTTCCAGCACCAGCTAAAGACGGGGAATCGTCTTGACGGCATCAGGCTGTGGGAATACGAAGCCTAAAACAACGGTCTCTCAAAAACCCTGCTGCAAGCATCTCCAAGGCGCTTGCGACGCGGCTTTCCAAAGGGATACAACCAACTTCCAAGCCGCCATGCGCCAGTCTGTCGTAGATCGATTTATCCAAAACATCTCCAAACCTGAAGGTGGAAGCCACTTTTGTCCCGCGCCATTCAGCCATCTTTACAATGACAATGCCGGACGCTGGCGGCTGTGTTGTCTGGCCCATCCCTTCGAGCACACGGTTGCGGACACGACACCCGCCGGGCATCTGGATCATCCGACGATGCGCCGCATCCGGCGCGAGCTGCTTACGGGCAAGCTCGATCTTGTTAAAACGTACTGCCGCAAGTGCCTTGAGTTGGAACGGGCCGGGTTGAAATCGGCCCGGCAACAAAAGGTCGAGAAAATGCTGGGATGCGCGAACCCCGGGCAGAACTCGGTGCTGCGGGCCGCAGCGCGAGCCAGCCGCCGTCGGGATGGTCGGCTGCCGCTTAGGGAGCGTGCGTTGGAACTGAAGCTGCGGGTGTTCGGCAACACCTGCAATCTGCGTTGTTACATGTGCGCCCCGGTCAATTCGTCGTCGCGCATCAATGAACTGGAAAAGATCCGTGGGGGCTATTGGCTGAGGAAAATGACCGTGCCCGACCGGCACGGGTTCTTCGACACGGACCGCGAGTATGACCGTTTTATTGCGGACACGTTAAAGCTGCTTCCCGCGGTTAAAAAGATCCGCATTACGGGCGGGGAACCGTTTCTGCTGAAGAAACATCACGAATTTCTCGATGCGGTGATCCGCAGCGGGCATGCCCCGCACATCATGCTTACGTACGATTCCAACATGATGGCTTTCAAACACGGCAGTGGGCAGGTTGGAGCGTATCTTCGGCAATTCAAGCAGGTGACCATTTTTGTATCGATCGATGATTTGGGTGCGAGGAACGATTATATCCGCCGCGGATCGCATTTCGAAACGGTGATGAGCAATATTGAAACGGCGCGTGCGATGCCGAACATCAAGGTTGCAGTCAACTGCGCCACGGGCATTCTCAATGTTGGGGATGCGGTGATGATCGCAGAGTTTTTCGACAGTCTGAACCTTGAGACGGGGTTTGGAATGTGTCTTGTGACGAAGCCAACATTCTTGCAGGCGCGCCATCTGCCCGACCCGCTCAAGGCGCAGTATGCTCAACGCATCCGGTCTTCGCGCTATGCGGATCGGATGGAAAACATCCTTCACATGCTCGCCCTGCCGCGCGACCCGGCGGAGTACGCCACATTTGTGGAATACATCCACGATTTGGATGCAAAACGCGGGACGAACTATCTGGATCTGTGGCCGGAGCTGGCGCCTTACGACATGCTCGGGGAGAATGGAAGCGGGGGCGGGAAACGGGTGCGCTTCCGGCCCGATTATCCCACGATTCATTCCGGGACTGAAAACTGCGCGGGAACGTGCGATTGCAGCTGCGACCGGGGCAAGAACGCTGGTTAGGCAGCTGAGCCGGGAGTGTTTCCGGAGCTGTTTGAGCCGCCGAAATCGACCTTGGGCGCGGCGCGTTCAGCCTGGTTTTCAACTGCGAAAAGTTCCGCAGGATTGAAGCTGAACATTCCGGCCACGATACTGTTGGGAAAGCTTTCGCGGGATGTGTTGTATTCCATGACCGCGTCGTTGTAGGCCTGCCGTGCGAAAGCCACCTTGTTTTCGGTGGATGTCAGCTCTTCATTGAGCTGCATCATATTCTGGTTGGCTTTAAGATCGGGGTATGCTTCCGAGAGGGCAAAGAGGCGACCCAACGTGGATGTGAGGGCGGTTTCGGATGAGACAAGGGCTTTAACCGCTTCGGCATCGCCGGGATCGGCAGCCGCTTTTTCACTGGCGCTGAAAGCGCTGTTGCGCGCCTGAATGACGGCCTCCAGCGTGTCGCGCTCGTGCGCCATGTAGGTTTTGGCGACTTCAACGAGATTCGGGATGAGGTCGTAACGGCGTTTGAGCTGGACGTCGATCTGAGCGAAGGCATTTTTGAAGCGGTTGCGCAGCGTGACGAGGTTGTTGTAGATCCCAATCGCGAAGAGCGCGAAGAGGAAGACGACGGCAATGAGGCCGCCAAGAAAAGTGAGAACTCCACCCATAAAAGCTTTCATACTCGAACTCTTTGCGTTCTTGCAAGCCGGAGTTCGGGGTTTGCCCGGAAATCCTCCGGCGGCAGCGACGGGGGTGTGCGCCGCACGTTAAGGCAATGGACGAACACGGACGGCTGCAGCATTTCGAGATTGTCCGAGCCTCGGATGCGGGCGGCTTTGTGGAGCTGGGGCGCGGGGCGATGGGGGTGACCTTTCGTGCGATGGACACGATTTTAAAGCGCGAAGTGGCGTTGAAGGTCATCAACCCGGGGCTGCTGACACAACCGTCGGTGCGGCAACGTTTTCTGCGGGAGGCGCGGGCCGCCGCGTCGCTGAGGCATCCGAATGTTGCAACGGTGCTGCACCTTGGCGAGGAGGGAGGCACCTATTTTTATGTCATGGAATTGATCGAGGGCGAAACCCTTGACCGTTGCGTGCAGCAATCAGGTCCGTTCGAATCAGCTGCGGCGTTGGACGTTGCGTTGCAGGTGTGTCGCGCATTGGCTGCGGCGGAGCGGCACGGGTTGGTGCATCGGGACATCAAGCCGTCGAACATCATGCTTCTTGAGCAGGATGGCGAGCGCCTTGTGAAAGTCATCGATTTTGGGTTGGCAAAGTTTACCGGAGGCGATCCGGGCAGCACGCTTGGCGGCATGACCACAGGCAGTGTTCTGGGTACGCCGCATTTTGCGAGTCCGGAACAGCTTAACGAGCAGGCTGTGGATATCCGCAGCGACTTCTATTCATTGGGGGCGACGCTCTGGTTCATGTTACGGGGTCGACCGCCATTTTCAGGTCCGGTTGCCCGTATCATCGGGCAACATCTTTCCGCGCCGTTTCCGCTGGATGAACTTCCGGAGCTGGCGGCGGGTGTGCGGGAGGTGCTTGAGAAGCTGTCGGCAAAGAAGCCGGAGGGGCGTCCTCAGAGTACGGCGGAATTGCGGCGGATATTGGAAGCGGCACGTGTGGGATGCGATGATCCCGGCAGGAAGTCCGCCGGGATCGCTCAGACGCAAGTGGAAGAAGAGCTTGTAGCCGGGCGCTTTCGCAAGGGCGGCGCGCTGGGAATTCGCGAGGGATTGTCGGCGCATGAGGGCACGGATTTCGCGAGCGGGTTGGAAGTGATCTTGTATGAAATTCCGGAGGATGCCGAAGACTTTGTGGGTGCGGCCCGGAGGATTGCCGAAAATCCGCATCCGAACCTTTTGGCTGTGTTGTCGGTGAATTCGCCTTGGATGGTGCGTCCGCGTTTGGAAGGGGTGTCCTTGTTGGATGTGCTGAGGGCAAGACAGCGTCTGCCGGTGGGAGACGCCATGCTTGTTTTGGATGCCGTAGGGGCCGCATTGGACCATGCGCGTGGGCTTGGACTGGGTTTGGGTGCGGTGCACCCAGCTTCCGCGTGGTTGTTGCCAGCCCGACCGGACAGCGGGGAGCGGCTTGCGGCATCGCCATTCGATCGTTGGGGTGGCATGGATATCGTTGTGGACGTGCTGCAGGCGCCGCCTGCGCATGGGTCGGTAACGTTGTTGCCCGGGGAGCGCGGAATGGACGGATGGGGAAATACGGAGGGTTCGGCCAGTCCGGAGCGCGGCCTTGCTGTGCTGCTGGCGGAACTGCTGGGAGAACCGGAAGCAGCGGGCAAAGGGCGGTTCGTGCCGCTGGCTGCGCTTGATGAAGGGGCAAACGGGATCCTGCGCATGGCGTTCGAGAAGCCGGGCCATTTTTCGTCGGCTGCAGAATTTGTAAAGGAACTGGCGGCAGCCTGCCGCACGCTGTTGCCCGGCGTTGCTGCGCAGGCAGCGCCGACGGGAGGGGAAGGGCAGACGACCGTGACCGTACAGAGCGGTTCCTCCGCCGGGGTCGTTGAACAATCCTGGACTGCGGGAAAGGAAGATAGCGAAAGTTCCTCGATGGCCGGTCTTGGGCTTGTCCCGTTGCCACCGCATTTGCGAGAGCGATATAATGTGCGCAATGGATTGTCGGCGTTCGCGCCGGGGCAGCGGCGTTTCCGGATTGTCACGCGCTCGGAACCGCCGCAAGCCGCTGTGCTGATTCATTGTCTGTACTCGACACCGCTCGATGCGGCGGAGGTGCGCAGCCTGGAGGACTCCGCACGGCGGATGTTGACCGCTCCGCACCCGGCGTTTTGTCGCGCACTGGATTTTGCGGTGTCTGCGCATGACAGCGCACTGGTGACGGAATTTCCCGGCGAAATGACTTTGCACGACGTGATCGCCAGGGTTGGTCGACTGAGTTATGAACATGCCGTGCGCGTTGCAGGCGTGCTTGCGGATGCCTGCGAAGCGGCAGTGGGTGCAGGTTGGCCGCAGGCGCCACTGGAGACGCGATCGGTTTTTGTGTTGGTGCAGGGGCATGACATCGCCGCGGGCATGACCGTGCGGGTGCCCTGCCCAGGTCTTCCCCAAAGCGGGAGGGAAGAGATTGACCCGTTTGCGACGCTTGCATTTGCAGCGCCCAGACCGGCGGCTGAGCCGGACGATGCGGCGGTGTATACGCCCCAACTTGTTGAGTTGTTCTGCGCGATGCTCGGGCAGCCGTTGCGCATCCATGGCCGGGGAGGATTTCGTCCGGTGCCGGAATTGTCTGCGGAACAGAATGCGCGATTGCGCAGCGTCTTTGAGGCTGCGGCACGCCGGTCTCCCCCGTTGCCTTCTGAGGTGGTGAGGGACCTGGGGGGGCGCCCGTCCTCGTGGCGCACAACGGCTGGCGGTCATGGATTTGCAGGGGTTGCCGCGTCTTCTGCAACGGCAACGCCGGGCGGCGAACGTGTCTCGGCGGTGCACGATGCGCCTGTGGCGGAGGGATTAAAAGATGCGACACCGGTTTCGGCCACGCGTTTGCGCCTGTTGCCTGCGCAATCCGGGCGGTGGCCGGTCTTGGCGCTGTCGGCAGAGCCGCAGTTTGTGCTGGGGCGCTCTCCGAAAGATTCTGATTTCCTTGCTGCGTTTATGCCGCGGTCGGTGGCAAACGATTCCCGGACCATGAAGATCGGTCGGCAGCAGCTGCGCATGGATTTTCATGCGGGAACAGTGACGCTTACGGATGTGGGCTCGACGAATTCGTCGCGTTGGAACGATCGCGTTCCGCAAGGCGAACGCATGGCGCTGCGTGAAGAAGAGGTTGCGTTGGCGGGGGAATATCCGGTCCGACTGATGCAGATCGCGGCGCGACCGTTCAGAACGTTGCGGGTTGCGGGGCGCGAAACAGAACGGTCCGCGGGGGTAGCGGGATGCATTGCGGTGGCCCCTGCGCAGGGCGCCGCAGCTTATCCGTGCCTTGGTCTGTGGATTTTTTCGGAGGCAGCTTTTCGCATCGACGGACGTGCGTGCGCTGTGCTTCCGGCGGGGGACGAAGGCCGGGATGCGGAAGCGTTTGTGCTTTTTGTCGAAGGCGCGTTTTGGATTGAGAATGCGGGGCTGACAGGATTGAAAGTGGCGGGAGCGGACATTCCGCCCAAGACATGCGCTCCTCTGCGGCCGGGTGATTCGGTGTGCCTTGGGCCAGTCGAGTATGAAGTCGCCGGGATGAAATAAAGTGGCGCAGATTGAAAATCAGCCCCGCCGTTTTCCGGCCTGTCTGAGTATCACCCGGGCGGCGCTGCGGCCGCTCGCTCCGAACACGCCGCCGCCCGGATGGGTGCTTGCCCCTGTGAGATACACTCCGGGCATTGGCGTTTTGTAACCGGAGATTTCGGGCAGGGGCCGGAATGTGAACATCTGATCCATCCCCATTTCGAGGTGCATCACATTCGCCCGTGGCAGAGCGAGACGACGTTCGATTTCTGCGGGGGTCTGAATTAAACGGTCGACCAGTGCTGAGCGCATGTTCGGCGCGTACTCGCAGACAACATCCCAGATTTTGTCTGCTTCACGTTGCGCTATGGAGTCCCAGGACTCGCCGTTGCGTAGTTCGAAGGGGTGATACTGGGCCCATGCAAACAGGACGTGCCGCCCGGGAGGTGCGAGGGAGGGATCGATTGCGGAAAAAGTCATGGCAAGCACAGCCGGCGTTTGTGGGGGGCGTCCGGCGCAATAATCGCCATAGGCATTGTCGAATGTTTGCCGGGAGGGGCATAGAAGCTGAAGGGCGCTGTGGCAGGCGGCGACTCCGTTTTCGCCAGGAACGATGTCCTGATAGGTCGGCAACGCCGTGGTGGCATGGCGGACGATCATTCCGAACCCGTTCCCGATCCGGGTGTGGCGCAAGCGCTTGCGAAGGGCTTCGGGTACAGATTCCGGGTCGAACGTTTCGAGAAGCGTTTTTGGGACATGGGATGCAACGAGGACGCGTTTGGCGTGGAGCGAACCGCCTGCCCATCCGAGGGTCCATTCCTCGCCGTTGCGGCTTACGCCGTTGACTTCTGCGTCGAGTACGATGTGGCCTCCTTTGGATTCGAGCCGTTTTGCAAGAGCCTGCGTCAATGCTCCGGAGCCGCCTTTTGCGCGCCATGCGCCGTGTTTGTGGAGAAGAGCGTGCCAGCCGACGAACGGGCCTGTACCCGGCTCGGTGGGGGGCGGACCCGATTGTGCTGCCAGCCAGACCAGGGCAGTCCGCAGGGATTCATTTTCAAATGTGTCCTCCACGACGCGCCCGTATCCGGAAAGAATTTCATGCAACATGCGCATTGGCGCACCGCCTTTGCGTCCGGCAAAGCGTTTGAACATGGCTGCGACAAACGCTGCTGCGGAAGGTGGCTTCTGGAATACCTCAAACACCCCTTCGCTTAAGGGCAGCCAGCGTTGCACGAAATCTCTGTAGGCATCAGCATCGCGCGGCGAGATTGCGGCGATGCTTTCGCACGTACGATCAAGATCGCGGTAAAACGTTATGGAGGCGCCGCCATCCTTTGCGGGGAAAAACGCCCATGGATCCATGGGCAGATATTCGAGGCCGTACTGTGCCAGTTGAAGTTCCTCCATGATCGGCGTCATGCGGAACATGATGTGGGCGGAAGAGCCCACATCGAACTTGTAGCCAGGCACGATTTCCTCCGTGCAGACGGCGCCACCGACGATGTGACGCCGTTCGAGCACGGCTACGCTCATGCCGGCGTCGACGAGATAATTGGCAGCGATGAGGCCGTTGTGTCCGGCGCCGATTACGGCGCAGTCGCAGGGAGATGTCATGCAACCACGTTACGCCTGTGGCGGCGAAAAGGGCAACGGACTGGTGTGCCGCAGGCTGCAGCGTGCGGCGGGTGGGGGCAGTACCAAGTCCAGATTGCAGGGGGTCTCGGCGGGCTGAATTCGCTCAGCGTGAAGTCGGCGTGTCGAGCAGAATGAAGCGCAGCTGCGGCCCGGAACCTCCTTCGCCGCCTGCCGAGTGCTGCACCATGAAGCGGACTGTATCGCCTACGGAGCGTTCGCTGCGGCCGGAGAGATCAAGAATCACGACTTCCTGACCTTTCCACTCCACGGCATAGGCGCGGAAGCGTGCGCCGTCCTGTTCTGCAGAGAAAACCTTCATCACAGGAGATTCGACCGTTTCGAAGGCCGTGGATCCCATCACTTTGAGGCGGGCCTGGCCGTTGGCAGGCTGAGCTTTGGCAGGCGAGGTTGTGCCGATCACGATGGCAAGAATGGTGAGCAGAGACAGCAGAGTGGAGACATTCATGGCTGGATATGGCACAAAGTTTTCGGTTGAGAAGTAGGGTGCAAACTTGTGTGTGCGAGGTCAAGATTTTCGTTAGGGTATGCGGGGGCACACGCGGCGAAATTTTGGCTGGCGGCGCAGCCTGGGATTTGCGAAGGCTCTTTGTCGGGCTTCCGCCCGTTCCATGAGTGCAACACTAAAACTTCGCTGCGTGAAATGCAGCTATAATAATGAGCCCGAACGCGTTTATTGCCACAATTGCGGCGAGAAACTCGACCGCAGCAAGCTGCCGCAGATCAGCTCGAAAGATGAGCTGCGCGAGGCCAAACGCGTGCAGAAAATGGTGAGGCCGCGCAATCCGTGGCTCCGTCTTTTCCTCAAAGGGGCCTTCGACTCGGTGATTCTGGGGCTTTTCACAGCGTTGCTTGTGCTTGCGTTTTTACCGCCGAAAAATCAGCCGGCGGCAGTGAGCGATGAGGCGCGGTTGTCGCCGCCGCAGTTGGCGCTGGCTTACGAACGTTCGATGAGGATGCCCCAACCCCCGCCCATTGTATTCTCCGAGGAGCAATTGAATGCATTTCTTGCCGCACGCGTGCGTTCGAAGCCGACGGAACTGGTGGGTGGCCTGGAGGCCGCCAACGAGCGCACGTTTGCGCGATTGCTTGATGCGAGGGCTGAAGTCACGCTGCACAACCGCGTCGGGCCGGTGCCGGTGTATTTTACCACGATTTACGAGGTTGAAGACAAGGAAGGCGGGCGCTTCAGGAATGTCGGTGGACGGATCGGACGCATGCCGCTGCATCCATTGCTTATGAAGAATCTCGAGCCGCTGCTTTTCGGTAGTTTGGCCAAACCGTTGCGACAGGAGATCCTGTATTTGCAGCGGAGCATCAAGCCGACGATTACGGAAGGGCAGGTAATCCTGACGCCACAACGGCCGACCATGGAGGAATAATGCGGCTGAGTTGAACGCTCAGGGCTTGGCGGAAGGGAGCCGAATGTCTTGGGTTTGCGCGCCCTGTCGAGGGCTTGGTGTCTAAGGAGGCTTGCTTTTCCGGTGGGATCGGCATGGTTGCATGAGTGAAGCGCGCTTTGATGAACGCCAAAGTCGCCCGGTTGCGGTGTGGGCTCGTTGTCTTCGCGATTTGCGCGGCCACGGGGGCTCCTGCTGCCGGGCCGACGCGCGCCCCGCAGTTCATGCCGCGGAGCGAGAGTGGGTCGCGCCAGTTCATCGTGTTTGCGAACGATCACAGTTTGCGGGGGGCCATGTGCAGTTATGCGGAGGATATCAGGCAGGGGTTGCAAAGGGTGTTCGGACGGGACAACGCGTGGCGGCATCGCATAGCGATCGTATTGAGGGAACCGGATCCGGCGGCAAGAGATGTCACACGTGCGGAATTGCGCATGGCCTTTGTGGGTGGAGATATCGTGTTTCAGATCGATGTGACGCTTGGGCGGGATTTCGATCCGGGTCATGTGCGACCGCGACTCGTGGCTGCGTTAATGATGGAAACCGCCGTGCGCCGTTCGCCGGCGCAGGTGCGCGAAGCGTTTCGGATTCCGGCATGGCTGGTGGAAGGCGCTTGCGGGCTGATGGATATGAAGGCGGGCCGGCGCGATGCGATCAAAGGTTTCGCTGCGCTGGTTGAGACCGGCCAAATCCCGGGGCTTTCCGAGTTTCTGCGTATTGATCCTGCTGAACTCGATTCCGCGTCTGCGGCGTTGTACCGCAGTTTTTCGACCTGCCTGCTCAAACTGCTGATCGACCTGCCGGGCGGCCGTGGGTCGCTCGACTCATATCTTTCAAGTATTCCAACGGGCAAGGTGCATACGTTGCGGGGTTTGCTTGCCTTTTTTCCGTCGTTGGGTGGAAGCGAGGATGCGGCTCAACGCTGGTGGAAGCTTGGTGTAGCGCGCCAGGCGTTGACGGAAGGCGGCAGGACTCTCGGTGCAGCCGAGACGTTGGAGCGGCTTGAGGGGTTGCTAACCGTGACCATTGCGGACAAGACCGGGGAGGCAATGCGCGAATATGCGCTTTCGGATTATCGCGCATTTGCAAAGAAGAAATCCGCGCGGGCAGCGCTTTCAGCGCGGTTGGTCGAGGTGTCCGGGCTTGCGAGCCGGGCGCATCCGTTGATTCAGCCCGTTGTCGCCGCGTACGCAGGCATTTATGAGCGGCTTCGGCGCGGGGATTTGAAGCGGATCGATGAAGATCTGGAGCGGGTTGAGGCTCTGGGGGGGCAACTGGTCGAGCGGGCGGAAGAGATCGAAGATTACCTAAACTGGTACGAAGCGACGTCCATCGAGACTCCAAGCGATGCGTTTACGGCATTTTTCGCCGCGCTGCGCGAACTCGAATGGCCGAGAGAACGGCGGAGCGACGCCGTTTCCATGTACCTTGATCGGGTGGAGAACGAGACTGCGCCGTCTTCCACGTTCATAAGCCGCTAAACAGAGGGGGCACGGAAATTTCGCGAGCTCAATCGCGCGACGGAGGCAGATTGGAACGGGTGTGTCGCAGACGTTGAAACTCGGCTTCAAGAGCGTCGATGAGTGAGCCGACCTGATCGATCATCGGTTGTCGAAGAGTTTCAGGTGCATTACGCAGCATCTTGAGCGTGGCCCGGGTGGAATCGATCAGGCGTGTTGTGGTTTCGAGCGGCCCCGACTGTGGGAGGGGTTGAGTGCTTATGGGGTAAGGCGCTTCCTGGGGAGAACGCGGGCGCGGGCTGAGTTTGTCCGATTTGAGCATATCGGCAGCAGGACGTTTCGCAGAGTCCTTTGTGAGGTCAGGCGTCGTGGAAGCCGAGGAGTCCGTGGATGGATGCGAATTGGGGGGTGGGGGCGCGGCAGAGGCGTCGGGTGCGGGATCCTCCGATGTGGAGTGGCTGCGGGACGAGCGACGTCGTGAGCGTCTGGAGGAATTTTTCTTGCTGCTGCGCCGCCGGGAGGAGGGTCGCGTGCTCCGCGACACGGCATGAAGAAACACAGGGAGAAATGCCAGCGTGATGGCTCCGATGAGGAGTGCCACACTGCGTTTGTCGAGACCGCCGGGCTTACGCCAGTCGTTGACCGGTGTCGGCGACGCGGGCTGATCGCCAGATTGCGGAGGGATTTCGGCAGCGGGATCGGCATGCGATTCCCGGGTGGCAATCTCGGCTGCCGACATTGCAGCAGGAGCGTCCTGGTCGTTTGCGCTGTCCAGCCAGCGCAGAACCGGTTCCTGCGCTTTATCGGACGATTCCGAAGGGGACAGCTGGGCGAGAGCAGCCGAATTTGCAACGAAAAGAACCCCCGCGAACATGCTGGCGGAAACAGCTTTGCGATATTCCCTCAACGCAATCCAGCCATCAAACCCTGGTCTCATGCTTAAAGGCAGGAGTGTAGTCGTCTTGAGGCGGCCCTGGCAATCCTACTGTTGAAACTTTTTGGGCAAATCCCGGCATGACTTCCCCGGTTGGCGGGATTATAAGACCGGCTATGGGTTATCGCGGTCGGATTGCCCCCACGCCTTCATGGTATCTCCACCTCGGACACGCCCGGACGTTTCTTGCCGCGGAAAAACGCGCAAGAGAAGCAGGTGGCGTCCTGATTTTGCGCATTGAAGACATTGATGGGCACCGTTGCAGGCAGGAATATCTGGACGCCGCCGTGGAAGATCTTCGATGGCTGGGCATTGAATGGCAGGAAGGACCCGATGTGGGCGGAGATTTCGCGCCGTATTATCAGAGTGCTCGAATGGGCTATTATCTTGATGCCTGGGCGAGGCTCAGGGATGCGGGAGCGATTTATCCAAGCCGGGTTTCACGGCGTGAGTTGGAAGACGGTGAGCCTGACGAGAATGAGCCGCTTTTCCCGACGGCGCTGCGTCCCGATCCGGCTGTGGGACGTTCGTTTGAGGCGCCAGGCGATTGGAACTGGCGCTTTCGCGCAAAGTACGGACGCAAAATCGCGTTTCGCGACGGACGATGCGGTGGGCGGGTTTATGAAGCCGGCGTGCATTTCGGCGATTTCGTTGTCTGGCGGCGTGATGGTCCGCCGGCCTATGAACTCGCCGTGGTGGTCGACGATATGATGATGGGCGTCACCGAGATTGTGCGCGGATCGGATCTGTTGAAATCCACAGCAAGACAACTGTTGTTGTACGAAGCGTTCGGCGCGTTGCCGCCCGCGTTTTATCACTCGCCGCTGGTGTTGGATTCCGAGGGCCGACGCCTTGCGAAGCGGGATCAATCGATGAGCCTGCGGGAAATTCGTGCACGTGGCATCTCGCCGGATCATATTCGTGCCAAATTCGGTTTTGATTGACAGGCAATGCGGCGGGCTGCACCGCCTTGGGGCTGCGGCTGCGGAAAAGGGAGCAGGGAGGGGGGGGTGAGTCAGGCGGCGCCACCGGCAGCCCGCGCCTGTGCAACCCCGGATGCGCTGTCCGCTGCCGATTCCCCTGCGTCGGGACGGTTGTCGTCCGGAGCGCGATTATCCTCCGGAGCATAAGCGATGCGGCTGTGCATCATGCTCATGAGCGTGAAACGGAAGCTTTCGACGATTTCACGCAATTCGTTCAGCGTGAGGTGGGATTCGTCGAGTTCGTGGTCTGCAATGCGGGCATCGACGATATCATTGATGAGTTGTTCGATCCGTTGTGGTGTGGGGCGCGAGAGTGAGCGCGAGGCGCTTTCGACGGAATCGGCGAGGCTGATGATTGCAGATTCGGGAAACTGCGGCCTTGGCCCGCTGTAGCGGAAGCTTTGTTCATCCACGTCGGGAATGTCTTCCGCGCGCATGTTCATGATCTTACCGCCGCGCCGGGCATCCTCCTGTTGCTGGAGACTGCGGTTGTAGAAATACGACACCAGAGTTGTGCCATGGTGTTGCTGGATAATATCGACGATGGTGGGGTTGAGCTTGTAACGGAGGGCGAGGTCTATGCCTTCCTTGACGTGCGCCTTGATGATGAGGGCGCTCATGGTCGGGGTGAGATCGTCGTGTGGGTTGCGTCCCGCGCTCTGATTCTCGGAGAAGTACTCCTGTTTGACGAGTTTGCCGATATCGTGGAAATAAGCGCCCACACGGCAGACTGTTTCATTTGCGCCGACCGTTTCAGCGGCGGCTTCTGCGAGTTGTGCGACCGCCATGCTGTGATAGTACGTGCCAGGAGCCTTCAAACTCATTTCGGTGAGCAGGGGATGGTTGAGATCGGCGGCCTCCAACCAGGAAATGTCCGTGGTGACATCGAACACGCTTTCGAACATTGGGAGCAATCCCCCGGCGAGGCTGGCTACCACGACAGCTGAACCGACAGCGACGAGGGTTTCCAGGCCAATCGCCTGCCAATCTGTCGCCGTGGGATTGGTCCAGAGGATGGGGCCGACAAGGCCGAACGCGAATCCGGTGAGCCAGACGGCAAGGCCAGTATAAAACCCGGCTTTGACGAGGCGACTGCGCCGACGCACCTGCAACGTGACGGAGACAGCCACAAAACCGCTCAGGAGTCCGACGACCAGATATGCGGAGTCGAAGCTGTACAGCAGGACCGCACCCAGCAGACTTCCGAAGATTGCCGCGAACAGGGCGATGTTGCGCCCGGCGAGGACGGAAAGCGTGAGTGGAGCAAAGGCGAAGGGAACGGCGAGATAAGCGGCTGCCTGCCATGAGGGTGACTCTGCGGAAAGCCCTGCTGTAAGCAGTGCCTTCGCCGCCGTCAGCTGCATCAGCAGCACACTGAAGATCAGGGCAAGGCGGGAGTTCCGGCAGAACACATCGGGATGATTGATAAACAGCTGCGCGAGAGCCGCCCCGAGTAGCAGCATTGCGATGAGGATCCGCCGACCGGTATCCTCGCCGCCACCGTAGGAGATAAGCAGAATTAATCCCAGTGCAAAGACCGCGACCAGGCTGGCCCGTACACCGGAAGAATTTTCCACCAGCTTTGTAAAAACGTTCGCGCTGCGGCTGCGGCGGGTTTTTCCGCACGCGAGGCCTTTTTTGACGAGCCGATTGCGTTTGATCGATTTGATCATAAAAAACGGATGGGTGCGGGCGGGGGAACGCCCTCGGAAGGATCAGCGGGCGGGAGCCTGGGGGGCCTGGGAGCGCGGCTGGGGAGAGCCGGAGGCGCGATGGGTTTCGTAAGCGCGGATGATTGTGCGCACCAACTCATGGCGGACGACATCTGCGTCTCCAAACTCGCAGAAACCGATGCCGGGTGCCTTGGCAAGCGCTGCGCGGGCTTCGATCAGTCCGGACCGTTTGTTGGGCGGCAAATCGATCTGTGTGGCATCGCCGGTTACGACGCACTTTGACCCTTCGCCAAGGCGTGTCAGGAACATGAACATCTGTTCGGTGGTGGTATTCTGGGCCTCGTCAAGAATCACGAATGCACGGCTTAAGGTGCGGCCCCGCATATACGCCAGCGGAGCGATCTCAATAACTCCTCGATCCATCTGCCGCTGAATTTCTTCGGCGTCAAGCATATCGTGCAGGGCGTCGTACAACGGTCGAAGGTATGGAAAGACTTTTTCCTGAAGGTTGCCCGGAAGAAACCCGAGGGCTTCACCCGCTTCAACAGCGGGCCGCGTCAGGATAATGCGGTTTACGGACGCGTTTTTCAAGGCGGCAACGGCGCATGCGGTGGCAAGATAGGTTTTGCCCGTGCCGGCGGGACCGACGCCGAACACAAGGTCGAGCCGTTCGATCTCGCGCAGATACGCAAGTTGTCCGCGCGTGCGTGGAACGACTGCCGGACGACGCGGCGAAATGGGAATGCGCGCCGCGGCAAGTTCCTCCACCGTTTCAGGCGATGCGCCCGGGGTGTGGGCTTGGACTGCGAACCGGAATTCGTGGGTGCCCACGTTCAGACCGCGTTCGCGGGCGCGTGACAATTCGCGAAAAACTTCTTCGCCTGCCTCGACGGCAGCCGGCGCGCCTTCCAGCCGGATCCAGCCGTCCCGCGTGGTGACCTTGAGATTCAGGGCACGCTCCATTTCCTTGAGCAGGCGCGCGTCATGCGCGAACAGCGCGTGAAGGTCGCGTCCGCTTGCGAATTCGAGCGTCCGGGTTTTGATGGGAGCCGCGGCCGACGCAGGGGAGGCGGCGTCGGGTGCAGCAGTCGCAGAAGTGGCGAGGCTCATCTATTTGTAGCCATAGGCGAGTCCCCACGCCGTCCGTTCCTCGGGGGATTCCTCGATCTCCACACGCACAAAGTACGTGCCTGTGGCCTGTGGAGCGATGCGTACCGCGGCGAACTTGTCGCGCTGCCATTGTTCCGCATTCACGAGGTTGCCATCCTTATCGTATACATTAACCGAGATTTTTGCGCCTTCGACATCGGTCCCCATCCAGAACCAGTATTCCAGGCCGCGAAAAAGCTGATGGGCGATCGCTTTCGGTTCTTTGACGGGCAGATCGCCACCCCAGTAATCCTCCCGGACAGTGAACCCGTCCTCAACATAGGGGGTTGCGGCTTCGAGCGCGAAGGCAAGCGCATCGTCGACCATGGCGCGGACTGGCGCATGCAAAGCCAGGCACGCCATGGAAAGTACGGCGAAACGGATCCAGGAAGGGAGAGTCGGCATGAGCGAAGACGCTGCGGACGGCATGGGACCGGGGAGCGGCCGCACTTTTTGAGCGCGGCGCGTTGATACTTAGTTGGCGGGCGCAGGCGTGTCCCGGCCGGGCTCCGGGGGTGCTGCGGACGGGTCGGCGGCAGTGATAGCGGAGACAAGACCGTTTGTCATGTTGAAAAGTTTGAGCACGGAATCTTCGCTGATGCGGCGGCCATCGCCAACATCGATGAGCGGGCGCATCTCGCCGAGCCGTGCTTCGATACTGTGTACAAGCGCGTTGGTGCGGAGTGGTTCCGGCATTTCGACCAGGCGATTCTGGAAGTAATCGAACAGTCCGGGTTGATGGAGTAATTCGGCACCGTCTGCGCTGAAATCCTTGCTTACGATTGAGGTCAACGCTTCCGTCCCGCGCAGCCATCCGCCAAGGCTTACGAGTTGGGCGAGCTGTTCGTCATTGAGTTCGATCATGGCATTGCGAACGTCTTGCAGGGCCTTATCGAGTTCACGGCGCACGAGCGGCCAGTCCCGCGCTTCAGCGGCGTCGATGATGCTTTTGCTGCGGCGCACCACGGAATCGCGCACGCCGACCGCGCCTGCGAGGCGGAGCACTTCGCGCCCGATTTCCTTGACCTGTTCGGCGTCCTGCGCCTGCACAGCGATGAATCCGTTTGCGATTACCGTGCCGAGGAGCAGTGCGATTTGCGGGCGGTCCTGCAGGTTGCCCGCTGCGAAGGATCTGAGTTCGGTGCGCCAATCGGGCGTGCCAAGCTTGTCAAGGACCGCGAAGATTTCGCCCGGCACGGGGACAACCACATCTTCGACCATGGCAGCCGGAAAGGACGACACATCGAGGCGCGTCGGCGGTGTGCTCGCGGGGGCACGTTCCCGGATGCAGACCAGCAGGATCGCGCAAAGGAGCGGGAGAAGCGCAGTCGAGCGGCGGAAACCAGCCATGAAATGGGGTGGGATCATTCGAGTAAGCTTTGCGAAAGGTACCATTGGCGTCGCGGTTCGCAACAGCCGTGAGACGTTCCGCAAGCCAGACGTTATATGGCCAGCAGCTCTTTCAGTTCGCGCACGCGCCTTGCAAACACCGCGAGGGCCGCATTGACCGGTTCCGGGCTTTCCATGTCCACCCCGGCTTCCCGCAGGGTTTCAATGGGGTACCGGGATCCGCCTGAGGCGAGAAAGTTCGCGTAGCGCTGTTTTGCCGGCGCGCTGTGGAGCCCGAGGATTTGCGCTGCGAGGGAGGAGGCTGCCGCAATGCCTGTGGCATATTTGTAGACATAAAACGCACTGTAAAAATGGGGGATGCGCAGGCATTCCAGGCTGAGTTCGTCGTCAAGAACAAAGCGCGGGCCGAAGTATGCCTCCAACAATTTGCGATATTCCGCCTGCATCGTTTCGAGGGTGAGGGGTTCGCCGGCTTCCTCAATGTCGTGGATGACGCGTTCGAACTCGGCGAACATTGTCTGGCGATAGACCGTTCCACGGATGTCGTCGATTTGGCGATTGATGATGAAGGCGCGCATGCGCGGATCGTCGGTTTGCGCAAGGAGATGGTGGGTGAGCAGCTCTTCGTTGAGTGTTGAGGCGACTTCCGCGAGGAAAATGGGGTATTGATAATCCTGAAACGGCTGGGAGCGCATGCTGTACCAGCTGTGCATGGAATGGCCGGCCTCGTGGGCGAGGGTGTAGATATCTGCGAAAACGTCCGCCTTGTAGTTCATGAGAATGTAAGGCGGGTTGCCGTAGCTGGAGCTGGAGAATGCGCCACTACGTTTGCCGCGGGTTTCGTAGCGGTCGACCCAGCGTGAAGCGAAACCCTGTTGCAGGCTGGAGACATACTCCGCGCCGAGCGGAGCGAGCGATTCGCAGACGAGCTGCGCCGCGTGATCGAAATTCGTTTCCTTCCGGACCTCCTCCACGAGCGGCACGTAGGTGTCGTAATGATGGATTTCGGCAAGGTTTAACGCACGGCGGCGGATCTCGAAGTATTCGAACAACGGATCGAGATTTGCGCGTACCGCCGCGATGAGATTGTCGTATACGGCGGTTGGAACGCTGTCGGGAAACAGAGCCGCTTCGCGCGCAGATGCGAAGTTGCGCGCGCGCGCGTTGAACACATCGGCCCGGACAGAGCTGGCCAGCGTGGAGGCGATGGTGAATCTGTGATCGGTAAACTCCCGATAATACTGGCGAAAAGCGGTTTCGCGGAGTTGCGCGTCGGATTTCTGGAGGAACGATAAAAAGGATGCATGACTCAGTTCGACGCGGCGCCCGTGTTCGTCCTCGAGATGACCGAAGCGCATGTCGACGTTGGTCAACTGGGAGAAGGTGTCACCGTGGCCGGCCAGCGCCGTGGCACCGAGGGCCATGAGCCGTTCTTCGCCTTCCGAAAGGGTGTGGGGTTTGAAGCGGCGGATTTTGCGCAGGCGCACGACCCATTCCGCAAGGATCGGCGAGGCGAGAAACGCTTGAAAGGTGGCGTCGTCCAGACTTTGCAATTCCGGTGTGAACCATGAGGCGGCTTCGGCAGCGCGGGTTGCGGTGTTGGCCAGCCTGCTTTCGCGCGCGAGATACTCGGCGTTCGACGCATCTTCGGAGGTTTGAAGATTTGCGTAGTGGAAAAGGCGTTCCAGATCGAGATCGAGCGATCTGTCGAATTCGAGAAATTTGAGGAGCGCCTCGGGGGAGCGGCCAAGCGTGCCCCGAAACTCGGAGTATCGTGGGTAGGCCTTTTTGTAGCGTTCGAGCGCGTCTTCCCAGGCGGAAGGCGTTTCGTACAGGAGGGTAAGGTCCCAGGTATCGTTCAGGGGAATGAGATCGCGGGTTGGTACGGCCTGGGCCGCAGAATCGGTGTCGGGCATCTTGCTCATGGCAATGCGGCTCTCATTGCACGAGGCATCGCGTCCGGCAAGCGCATGCTCCTTGGCGGTTGTGGCCGGAGGCTTGTCTGTTAGGGTACCAATTTGGGGTTATCCATTCATGTCGCAGCCTGTCGCAGCCAGTTATTGCACCACGTTTCTCAAGCCGGAGATGCATCACATCCACCGGCAGGTGACCGGCTTGCGGCGCTGGCGCAACGTGGTGGTCACATTGCGGCGTGAGAACGCCGGGATGTTTCCGTTCGAACCGGTGGAAGTGTTAGGCCGTGCCCACGTCAATCCCCTGCGGCGGGTGTGGCTGAAGTATGCAAGACGCGAGGATCCGTTTGTGTACCGCGGCGAGTACGAGGCGCTTTCCGCCGCCCTGGATCGGCATGGGGCGCGGTTGTTGCACATCTATTTCGGGCATACGGCAGTTCATCTCCTGCCATTTATGAGACGCTGGGGTGGGCCGTGCGTGGTGTCCTTCCATGGCATGGACGCAAAAACCCGGGAGGATCGTCCGGCTTACGCCGTCCTGCTCCGCGAGGTGTTTTCGCGTGCGCGCCTGGTGCTGGCGCGATCGGAAGCGCTGGGCGCCCGCCTTGGTGAGCTTGGATGCCCGTCCGATAAGCTGCGCCTCAATCGCACAGGAATCCCCGTGGAAGAATTCGCTCCCGTGAATCGTGACCCCCCCGCAGACGGAGCGTGGCACATTGTGCAGGCATGTCGGCTGATCGAAAAGAAAGGGCTGCCAACCGCTTTGAGAGCGTTTGCCTGTTTCGCCGCGACGCATCCGCAGGCACGGTTCACGATTGCGGGAGAAGGTCCGCTACGAACCGAGCTGGAAAAACTCACGGGCGAGCTGGGAATCGGGGCGCGGGTGCATTTCGCCGGGTTTCTCGATCACGGCGCCCTGCGGGCATTGTACGGTGCGGCCCATGTGTTCCTGCATCCGAGCCGAACCACGCTTTCGCAGGATCGTGAGGGGATTCCGAATGCCATGCTGGAGGCGATGGCCACCGGGTTGCCGGTGGTCGCTACGCGGCATAGTGGGATACCGGAAGCGGTGTGCGATGGCGTCTCGGGAATTCTTGTACAGGAAGACGACGACGCCGGGGCGGCGAACGCGTTGGAGCAGATTGCCGCGAAGCCGGACCTGTGGCGGCGCATGGGCGCAGCGGCAGCGGAGGATGTCCGCGCGGAATTCGGGCTGGAGCGCCAGGTGGAATGTCTGGAGGCATGTTATGACGAGGCTGCGGCTTGAGCGTTCGACACAGGCGCTCCTTTCCGCTGTGCCGCGTGACAAACCGCTTGTTGCGAGTTTGTGCGGCACATTTCTCAAGCCGGAGATGCAGAGCGTTTACCGCCAGGTGGCGGGTCTCCGCGCATGGCGCACCGTTGTCTTTACGGAACGGCGGCAGAACACAGAACTCTTTCCGTTTGAATCGGTTGTCGTTCTTCGGAAACGCGGGTTCCGACCCAGAGGCAATTTTGTGCGACGATTCTACTGGAAACATTTACGCAGGCGATGGCCACCTCCCAGCTGGGTTGAACCTGTGCCGCCGCGGGATTTCGAGTTTTGCGATCTCGTTCCCGCCCTGCGCGCGTTGAACCCTGCTGTGCTGCACATTTATTACGGACACAAAGCGCGTAAGTACCTGCCGCTCGTTGAGAAGTGGGGCGGGCCGCTGTTGGTATCCTTCCACGGGGTGGACGTCGCGGCAGACGAAGACAAAGCCGGTTACGGTACGACGTTTGCCGAGCTGTTTAATTATGCGCGTATCGTTGCCGCGCGGAGCGAATCGTTGCTCGATCGCCTGCGTGAGATGGGTTGTCCGGAGGGCAAGCTACGGCTCAATCGCACGCCGCTGCCGCTGGATTTTGTGGCCAACGCCATCCGCACGCCGCCCGAAGCGGGGCGCTGGCACCTTGTACAAGCGTGCCGGTTGATCCGCAAGAAAGGGTTGTTTACCGCCATCGCCGCGTTGAGGACGGTTGTGCAGCGCTGGCCGAACACGCAATTTGTCATTGCCGGCGAGGGACCGCTGCGCGCGGAGTTGGAAGCCGCCGCGCACGCAGCCGGCCTTCAACATGTCGTGCGGTTTGCAGGCTGGCTGGATCAGCCAGCTCTAAGGAAGTTGTACGCGGAAAGTCATGTGTTTCTGCATCCCAGCGAAACGACGGGCAGCGGCGACACGGAAGGTGTGCCCAACTCCCTCGTGGAAGCCATGGCCGCCGGATTGCCGGTCGTTGCAACGCGGCATGGCGGCATCCCAGAAGCCATGACTGCCGGGGTGGATGGGGTGCTTGTGCCGGAGCGCGACCCGACC
>CAZZCL010000026.1:0-36036 GCA_964652295.1 uncultured Chthoniobacterales bacterium | reverse complement strand
GCCGCTGCCGCGCCAGCGCTTCGGCGACGGCTTCATGATCGAACACGGACGGTTTTGGATCGTCCAGTGCCGGAACGCCAGCCCCATGGGAAAGCAGGTCACCAAGCGTGGCGTCGTCCTTTCCTTCACACGCAAACTGTGGCCACACAAAGGCCACTGGGGTCTCCAGCGCGAGGCCGGCAGCGGAAATGGCGCGAAGCACGCAGACGGCTTCAAGCGGCTTCGTGGCAGACCAAATCAGCGCGAGGGTTTCCGCATCCCAGGGCACGGTCTGCTTGCGGTCGCGCCAGCCTCCGTGCAGCTCCAGCACGGAGCCGCCACCGTCCCATACGGCAAAAGATGCGCCCAGCTCCACCCCGCGCTGAAACGTGGCGTCGAACACACAGCGTACAGCCTCTTCATCGATGGCGGCGGACAAATTCAACGGTGCGCATCCGCGAGCAGGCTCAACACGGCTTTCTGCGCATGCAACCGGTTCTCGGTCTGGTCGAAAATCGTGCCTGCAAACCGGTCAAACGTTTCTGCGGTGATTTCCTTCCCGCGATACGCCGGCAGACAATGCATAACCACCGCATTCGGTGCAGCCCGCCTGACGAGCGTTTCGTTGACCTGATACGGCGCGAGCCGCTCGAGGCGCTCGCGACTTTCCTCTTCCCGCCCCATGCTGACCCATACGTCAGTATACAAAACCTCGGCTCCATCAGCTGCAGCGAGATCCTCGCTCACGATGGTGTTCCCGGCCCGGCGAACAAGATCGGCAGACGGTTGAAATCCGGGTGGGGCCACGATTGCGAGGTGAAATCCGCATTTCCCCGCAGCCCACATCCACGAGCGCGCCACATTGCATGCGCCGTCGCCAATGAAACAGACGCGCCGGCCTGCCACCGCTCCGAAGACCTCTTCGATGGTCAACAGATCCGCAAGGATCTGGCAGGGATGCTCCTCATCGGTGAGGGCATTAATGGTGGGCAACTCCGAAGCCGCGGCGAACGTTTCCACATCCTTCTGCGCGAATGTCCGAATGATCGCTCCGTGCATCATGCGCCCCAGCACCCGGGCCGTGTCCTCAATCGGTTCGCCTCTGCCCAACTGCAACTCGGCGGCATTCAGGAACACGGGCGCACCGCCAAGCTCACGGATTCCCACCTCGAAACTCACGCGCGTGCGCGTGGAGGCTTTTGCGAAAATCATGGCCCAGCACTGACCCAGAAGCGGCATGGCTTCCCCGCTGCCGCGCCCGCTCTTCAACGCACGACCCATGGCCACAATTCGTTCGATATCGGCCGCGGCGAGTGTCTCTAACGATAGCAAATTTCGCATGATCAAAGTGGGCTCGCGATCTCCCCCGCCTCGTGGGAACGGAGCCTTCGAGAAACTGGCAGGCAACGTGTTTTCATGCCCCTTGTCAAGGCGCAGCGGATTCCCCACCCGACCCCGCAGATGGCGCTGTCGGCGCTGCCGCACTCAATTCCAGGACACGGTCGGCGGCAGCCAGAATAGCTTCCACCTCCGCCCGGGCGGGCCCCTGTCCCGCAGGCCACACAACTGCCAAAGCGAGCGCTTGCACCCGTCGCAACAGATCCGTTTGGATGTTGTCTTCGCCATCATGACGCATCCCCGGCATCGATGCCCCGAGCCGCCCGGCCAGAATGGCTCCCACGCCCGGCTGCCGGAGCAAAGTCGCCCAGCCGGGACGAAAATCCTGGAGCACGCATCCCGCTGCAACGCGCACCGAGCGCGCCCATGCCCCCACCGTCACCAAGGGCACAAGCGCCTCGTCCTTTTGTCCCAAAAGGCCAAGGGCGATTTCGTTATGGAAAGCGTCCAGGTCCTCGCCTAAAGCCGTCCACTCAAAATCTGCCGCAAACCCATTCAAGCTGCCGCCGCGCGCGAGAACCTCTTCGCCAAGTCCGAGAGCCGCCGCCGCCGCCATCAGTTCCTTCGCAAGATTCTTGATCTGCCGGCTGTCCTGCGCTTTGACCGCCAGAAATCCATCTGCAATAAGTCGCCCCAACCGCAGCGCAATCCGCCGCCGGTCGGGGGTTGAATGGCTGTCCAACGGGACGAATGCAGCGGCCCATTCGGGCTGCCCGCCTTTTTCCAGCGCAGCGAACAGTTCACCGGGCGAAGGCACGGAGATGGCTGGGATGCGCGCTGCTGCGACACGTTCTTCCAGCGCAAGAATGCCAGGCGGTGCTTCAATACCCGCAGCGCCAGACGTTTGCGCATGGATTCCCGACGCCAAACCGGCAATTGCCATCGCAATCGTCATGGCCATCGTACGATTCATGGCGTGATGCTAACCTGCCGCTGAACAAAACCAAATCCTGAAATTCACTCATGTCCCACGAAGCTTTTACCCTCGGCCACAGCCCCGACCCCGACGACGCCTTCATGTTCTACGCCATGGCAGAGGAGAAGATCGACCTGCGCGGCTATCGGTTCGACCATATTCTGCAGGATATTCAGACTCTCAACGAACGCGCCATGCGCGGGGAGCTGCATATCTCTGCGATCTCCATCCATGCTTACGCGTACGCCGCGGAGCGTTATGCATTGTTGCCCAGCGGGGCAAGCATGGGCGACGGCTACGGGCCGATCGTTGTCGTCGCGGCCGGAACCAGCACCCCCGCGGGACACAACCCGAACGCCATCCGCCAATGGCTTGCCGGGCGCACCATCGTTTCCCCCGGGCCATTGACGAGTTCCGAACTCGCATTGCGCCTGTTTCTTTCCGAAACCGATGCTGCGCCTCCACGCATTGTGCATGCGCCCTTCGATCGCATTTTCGAAACCGTACGCGATGGTCGGGCGGATGCCGGGATTGTTATCCATGAAGGGCAACTGACCTACGGCGCTGAAGGCTTCGAAGCCTTGGTCGACCTCGGAATTTGGTGGGGCTCAGAAACCGGCGGCCTTCCTCTACCCCTCGGCGGCAATGTCGTCCGCAAAGATATCCCGCCCAACGTTCGCAGCCTGATCTCTGCGATTCTTTCCGAAAGCGTGGCTTACGGACTCGCCAACCGCGATGCGGGCGTGGCGCATTCCATGCCGCTGGCCCGCGGCCTCGACCGCGAGTTGACCGATCGCTTTATCGGAATGTACGTCAACGATCTTACGCGCGATTACGGCGACCGCGGCCGTACGGCCATCTCCGAAATGATGCGGCGCGCGGCGGCCGCAAAGCTCATCCCGGCCGCAGTGACACCGGAATTCGTGGTCTAGAAACGCAGCACCCCACTGTCGCATTTCCACAGGCTTCATCTCTGCAATCTCCCCTCGCTGCGTCGGACGCCACCTCGCGAACACCCGGAATTTTTCTTGCGCCATCGGTTGCTGATCGCCACAAGCTGCACAAAACTTGCGTTATGGACAGCGAAGATCCGGCATTCGACAGTCGCTGGGACGAGTATCAGTGGGAGCGATTCCTGCAGCAGCAGGATCGCAAGACCGAGCGTTACATGGAGTTGCTGGAGCGTTACATTGACAACCCGGACCGCGACGCCATCATCGCCCGCGAAATGGGCTGGTCGCATCTCGAATCCAACCCAGCTGAGGAAGAAGACTGGGACGATCTGGACGGGCCGGATTTCCTGTTCGAAGACGAAGAGGGCGACGAGGACGACGAGGACGACGAGGACGACGAGGAGGAGACTGACGAAGATGAGAATGATGAAGCCTTCCTGCACGAACGCTACGACGATGCCGATTCCGACGGCGCCTCCGAGTTTGAAAGTCATCCGCTATTCAAGTCCGCGCTCGCGCTGACCCTCTGGACCGACCGCGCCCTTGGCGGTTCGGCGGCCGAAAAAGCCGAGGCTTCCCCCGGCGCGGTGCAGCTCTTCTCGCAAATCACATTATGCAGCGCCAAACTCGCCGCGGCGCTCAGCGGCGACTCAGGCGAAGAACCCGGCATGACGATCGCCTACCTGAAACGGGCTCTTCACGCCATCAGCACCGCCTTCCATGCTGCCGCCGCCCTCGAACGCGAGAAAATTTTTACTCCCGAAGCCCACACCCAGTTTCGTGCGAGGGCTTTCCCGGTCCGCGACGAAATCATCCGCCTCATGGGCGAGTACCGCGAGGAATGGCGCAGATTGCAGGATAACTGATGCGCCCCCTGCAAAGATGTGAATAACCGGGCGGCCAGCGCCGTCCAACCCACGAATTCATTGTGGCGCCAAAAGACGCCGGACCAGCGACGGACAAAGATTGGTCTTCAACCTCTTCCCTATCGGAGGATGCGGACCTTGTTCGCCAGTCGCAGGACGGCGATTTCGGTGCCTTCGACCGCCTCGTCACCAAACATCGTCAGCGCGTTCATTCCATGATTCTTTCCATTGTCAGAAACGAGGATCACGCCCTTGATGTCGCCCAGGAAACATTCCTGCGCGCCTGGCGAAATCTGCACGGCTTCCGCGAGCGCAGCAGCGTTGCCACGTGGCTGCATCGCATCGCAGTCAATGCCTCGCTGGATTTTCTACGTCGCCAGCGCTCGCGCCCTCAGCCACTCGAACACCTGACCCCCTCGGATGGTTCTGATCACGAAGCCGCAGATCCGGTGGCTGCACTGCCATCCGCCGAGGTGCATCCCGCCGAAGCAATGCATCGCACGGAACTGCGGCTGCGCATCGAGGCTGCACTCCAAAAATTGTCTCCTGCCCATCGCGCGGCGATCCTGCTGCGCGAAGTGGAGGGGCTCAGTTACGACGAAATTGCGACCGCTGTGGGATGTTCAACCGGCACAGTCATGTCCCGGCTTTTCCATGCGCGAAAACGGCTGCAAACTCTCCTTTCCGACCTGAGATGAACCTGCGATTCCCCTTCCACAAACCGGCCCGCGAGACTGCTCGCGACCGCCAGATCGCCGATTGGCTTCGTGCCACCGCAGCGGGCCCTCCCGGGGCATCCGCAGAAGATCCCGGCCCCGGACTCAATGCCATGGTTTTGGATGTTATCAGGCGGGAAACCACCATGGAAAGCGCGCCACGATCATCCGCTGCACAATATCCCCAGGAGCCCACACCGGGTTTACTTCGCATGGCATGGGCCGGCGCACTTCTTCTCGCGTTCGCCGCAGCTTGGCTGCTGGCCATTTTACCCTACCGGATGGAACTTGAACCCTCTTACTTCGCCAGCGTTCGACCCAACCGGATCGCTGCACCCCACCTCTCCGCCGTGCCGGTGGAGACTCCCGATCATGCCCTTACAGTCCTCTGGATCGACGGGCTGGAACGTGTCCCCGAGCGCCGCCGGATCCGCTAACACAACGCTCTTCTGCCAGAGATGTCTTTTCACAACCGCACACTCCCCTTTGTCTGGCCCGCTCTGGTAGCCTGCGCCGCTGCGGGCGTCATCTTCATTGTCCTGACGTCGCTTGCCGCAAGGTCGCCCTCCACCCAACGCCGTTTCGCTGCATGGGAAGAGCGCGGCACGCTCGAGCCCGGACAGTTGGTGGCGTGGGCAGCCATGGTTTACGCCGTGAATACGGAAACGCCGGGCCAACCCCCACAGGAATTTCTCGAGGCGGCACCCCGGATGCAGCGACTTTTCGGCTATAACCAATTCGACATCCTCGACGACACCGAACTGGTCATTGACCGCAATGGCGCCCGTTGGTTTGTCCCAACCGAACAGCTCTATCTCGGTCTCCGCCTGCTCGGACCCGCCCCCGAGGGGGGGGGACGCCAAAAATTAAATTTCCAGATCTGGCGCGAGGAAACCCTCCTGGTCGATGCCGACACCACCCTGGCGCCAGGCAGCCCTCTGTTCATCCGCGGGCCGGAGAAGGCGAACGGACACCTCCTTTTTGCCATTCAAATCGGGCAGCCGACAGAGGCAGATGGCAAAAGCGGTGTTTCGACGCCGTAAACTGCCTTTGCCAAGCGTTGCACGGGTCCTGGCACCTTTGCCTTCCCCATGCCTGCACCACATCCTGCGACCGGCATCACCTGTACACTTGGAGTTGCGTCCCGGCTGCGGCCTGTCACATTTGATATTCGTATGGCTCAAGGCTCTGCAGGCAATGTTATCGCCGCTCTCGCCAGTTTTCTCCTGCCCGGTCTCGGCCAGCTCGTTCAGGGTCGGGTGATCGGGGCATTCCTTTTCTTCTTCGTGTGGGTCGCCGTTGTGGGAAGCGGCGTCCTGCTTGCAACGCTCACCGCCGGCTTCCTCGGCTTCATTCCGATGGTCGGTCATGTCGTCATCGGAATCGTCGCCGCTCTAAGTTGCGCAGTCTGGCGAGCGCCGGAATAACTACGCCACACGACACCGTGCATCTGTCCTCGACGCGGAGCACCGCCGCAACGGTCGCCGACAGGATCCCACCCCTGCGTCTACCATTCCCAGGATAACGGGTGCAGCTTTTTCCCTCGCTCAACGCACCACCCGCGCGCCGCCGCCGCCAACGATCTTCTCCACATCTTTTAAGGTCGCCATTGATGTGTCCCCGGGTGTGGTCATCGCCAGCGCACCATGGGCCGCGCCATAATCCACTGCCATCTGTGGATCGTTTGCAGCAAGAAATCCATAAGCCAGCCCCGAAGCGAAACTGTCGCCGCCTCCCACCCGATCCAGAATCTCAAGATCGGGATATTTGCGCGATTCATAGAACTCCCCGCCACACCACAACACAGCCCCCCAATCGTTCACCGTAGCGGTCTTCACCACACGAAGGGTCGTGGCTGCGGCTTTGAAGTTGGGAAACTCTGCTACCGCGCGCTGGATCATGTTTTTGAAACTGCCCACATCGATTTGGGAAATATTTTCGTCCACGCCTTCCACCTCGAATCCAAGGCACGCCGTGAAATCTTCCTCGTTGCCGAGCATCACATCCACATGCCGTGCAATCTCCCGGTTCACTTCCCGGGCACGCTCCTGGCCTCCTATGGATTTCCATAGCGAGGGACGATAATTCAAGTCGTACGACACGATCGTGCCATGGCGTTTGGCTGCCTGAACGGCTTCCAACGCAACATCCGGCGTCGTGTCCGATAATGCGGCGAAGATTCCTCCCGTATGAAACCAGCGCGCCCCGGCCGCGCCGAAAATGCCATCCCAATCGATCTCACCACGACGCATCTGCGAGGCGGCTGACAGCCCGCGGTCGGGCACACCCACCGCGCCACGAATCCCAAAGCCCCGCTCCGTAAAGTTTAACCCATTGCGGACTGTGCGACCCACACCGTCATAGGGCACCCAGCGGATGTGCCGGACATCGACCCCGCCCTGCATCACAAAATCCTCGATCAACCGCCCGATCTCATTTTCGGCCAGGGCTGTAACTACAGCGGTGCGCAGCCCGAAACATTTGCGCAACCCGCGTGCGACATTGTATTCGCCGCCACCTTCCCATGCCCGGAAGTTTCGTGCCGTGCGAATGCGTCCTTCGCCCGGGTCAAGGCGCAACATGACTTCTCCAAGGGAAACAAGATCGAACGCGCAATCTTCACCGGAACGCAGCGTCAGGGAACTCATAAAATGTCGGTCGATAAATAATTCAACAATTCACGTATTTTCTACAAGGCGCAGGAACCGGCGCGCAAGCTTCTTTCTCCGAATGGCGGAGGCCCCCCCGGCACCAGCGCTCCCGGCTGCGTTACCGCGCCCGCACCGCTTCCAAAATCTGCGCCTGCTCCCGGGCAACGCTGCCACCCATCACGTCCGCCACCACTCCCCCCATCATCGTTCCAAGCAATCCCGCGTTCATCGACGAGACATACGCGCGCCCGTCCACACCTTCGAATGCGGCGATCGTGCAGGGCATGAACACCGAAACCCGGCGCGCTTCCGGGTCGTTGAGAATCGCGGCCGCATGCTGCGCCTGGCAGAGATTGATCAGACGTGTCTTCGGCACCTCACCCCCGCCGTGTTTGGCCACGGATTCGTCGATGGCCATCACGCCCGAAACGACCCAGCCCATTTCTTCCGCACGGTCTGAAATCGCCGCGACGGTGTCTTCAAGATTCAGCGCAGAGGCTTCCACCCGAATCATGAGCGCTGGCATCAATACAAATCCAAGCACGGCGGCAAGGATGATCCCGGCGATTGCGCCTGCGAAAAAGACAGGGATTTTCTTAAGCATAGATTTCAGGGATGATCTGGATGTTGGAAAACGCTGCCGACATGAAGCGGCCGCACCTCAGCCTCCACATGTCTGCTGAGGAAGTCGCACGCAGCGGCGCCGGTGCAATGCGATGGACCCAGAAATGGGGGCGCCGCCTCGCGCACACGCTCTGCCGTGCGCTCGAGGCTGTCCCCGGAGGCCTGCTGAAGGTGGAACCCGCCTGCAATTCCCAGAATCGGACGTCGCCCCCCCACCCGCATCGCTGCATCGAGCGTGTTGCCCAAGCCCGCGTGGGCGCACCCGCAGAGGATAAACACACCCTCCTCACAACATAACAACAGCGCCATATCGTCCTTCAGCGGGTCGGGCTTGTGGCACTTCTCATCAAGAAAAAAGGCGCCGCCCGTATCCTCATAATCCGTCTCGCGGGAAATCTCGCCGGTGGTCCAGACACCAGGAAGAATTTCCACCGGTTCGGCGCTTGCCGCGGAAGCAAAGCGTTCCCTCAGCGTCCCCGAATCCACTTGAGGATCGCTCGCCCGCACAGCCAGAGCGTCCTTACGTTGAAACTTCGGCATCCATGCGTCCGGATGCGCCACCACGCGCATCCGCGCGTTGCGAGCCGCGAGGGCAGGAAGACCACCTGTATGATCGTAATGCCCATGGCTCAGCGCCACCACATTGATCCTATTAAGATCTATGCCAAGGCGCGCGGCGTTGTGTTCCAGAGCCATTCCCTGTCCCGTATCGAAAAGCGCCTGTCCGGATTCGGTTTCTATCAATACACTCCAGCCATGTTCCGCAAGCAACCCACGCTGCCG
Organism: uncultured Chthoniobacterales bacterium; assembly: GCA_964652295.1. Lineage (GTDB taxonomy): Bacteria > Verrucomicrobiota > Verrucomicrobiia > Chthoniobacterales > CALDSX01 > CAZZCL01. The sequence continues at coordinate 27,150 of CAZZCL010000026.1, read as the reverse complement.
GACGCAATTCTCGGAAAGGACAATCAACCGGAATCGTTTCACCGTTCTCATGCACTCACGTCCCCGCAGTTCGCATTCCTGCCTCCTGCATTCCACTATGGATGCACCACGTGACACCCTGCCTGAGACAGGATCGGACTGAACTTAATGATGCCCATGACACAACAGCTCCAGTTGCGCTTGCGGCAGCAGACCGGTGCGCCAATCGTTCAGTGCCTGCCGGACGTTTCCCGGTTTGCAAATCCGGATTTCGACGCCTGCCTGCCCAAACCGTTCCGCCGCGCCGCGCCCCATGTTCTGACAGATCACGGTTCGCACGCCTGCAGCCAGCAGCGGAGCCCAGAGCGAAACGCAGTTATCCGTTCCCCCACCGGAACCGCCCGGCAGCACGCCCAGAGGCTTTGGATCGGGATCAGGGGAAAACAGCAGCACAAAGGGGGCGCGCCCGAAATGCCGACTTATAACAGAATCCAAGCCAAGATTGGACGTGACAGGAATACCAAGACAAGATTGGCGGGAGCCCACAAACGAACATATGCCCACTTCACCGGCCGTCAACTCCTCCTTGATCCCCTTCAATTTCTCTCGTTATGCGACCCAGAAAATGCCGCCGCCCAGGTTTTCAGCCCCTTCACGCGCTCTGCTTTAAACCAGCCGCTATCCCCGTGCGCGATCTCGAAATCGTCGATCTCGCCCTTGATGAACTCGAAGCGCTGCGTCTGGCCGATCTCCTCGGGCTTTATCATGAAGATGCTGCCGCACGCATGAATGTCTCCCGCGCAACCTTCGGGCGCGTCCTCAGCAATGCCAGACGTAAAACCGCCGAGTGTCTCGTTCATCAGAAGTGTCTCACGGTGCAAATGCCTCCCCCCAACCCCAGCGGGTAGCTGAAACGCTCGCATCCATATCGGTCAACCTGGTACTAACAAAGCCTTGCCAGTGATAGCGGCGTCGCGGTGGAAATGCGTCGCCCATCGTGCCTGGGAAGACTCCCCCGTGATTGTTCCAGGCAGTTCCCCGTTCATCAACAACATGTGAGCATGCAAGGTCCATTCCACGACACCGGCGGGGGATTTCTGCTGCGGACGTTGCACCCTTCAGGGTCACAGAACTTCCATGGCATGTATGCCAACATCGACTCCGTCCGAATAACAGATGTGCGCAGGCTGCCCGAGTTCCGGCGACAGCCCCGCGAGCTGCAAGGCTTCCGCGCAGTCGGCATGCAGAACGGCGCTGCGGATCCGGTATGGCGCATGATGCACGCGCCCGGTGAAGAGGGCGCCGCGGCGGCTGGCAGCAAACAGGCGGTAGCGTTCCACAAGAAAGAAATCCAGCGATCCAAGCACAGCTTCGCTTGCCGATCCTGTGGGTTCATAGTCGAACCGGACAATAGGGCCGGCATCTTTCATCAATTGCGAACGATACAACACACGACCCCCGGTTTCGGACGCACGCATGCGGGCATGCCGATAGTTCAAATGGAAGAAACGGCGGGCAATCCCGACAGCGACGGGTTGATTACAATCGAGCGAATCGAACCACACACCGGGCCGCCCGGCCGCATCGACGGCGTAAGTTCGCACGTTCAACTCGAGAAAGTCGGACAGCCATGGGACGGGGGGCAATCCTGCAGGCCGAACGTTGCGCATGGCAAAGGGAACGACCCCGATCCACGCGCTGCCGTCATAGAGATCGGGTTTCAAGCCCTGAGGAAGACGGCTCCGAACAACGTCCGGTTCGACAGCCCAATGCAGAAAGAGCAGTTGGCACCATGTCTGGCGCATGACAGGAGGCGAGGCCGGCATTTCGCGCTCGCGCAGTCGGGCAACATCATCCGGAATGCTGTCCGGGCTCAAGAGGCACCGCTTTCCGGGGTAGCGGCCCCCTCATCTTCTTCCTCTTCCTTTTTAAAGAAATCCTCGCGGACATTCAACAGCGTCTCGACGTTGTATTCGGGTACGGTAAAGACCCATTCGGACAAGGCCTGCTCCGTTTTCAATTTGTCTTTCTGTTCTTTGCGCTTGTCGGCGAATTCCTTATCCAGGCGCTCTTTGTCTTCCGGCTTTTCACCGTCAGCAGCCGTGCGTTCGGCGGGGAGATCGGCATCGACTTCGAATTTTAAATAGCGCGTGTTGTCTTTGCCTTCGGCCCCAATGAAGATCTTATAGACGAACCCATCGAAAGTGGAGATTTCGGCGGTGACAGGCTTGTCGAGCCCAGAGATTTCCGGGGGCACATCCTTGCCGGCGACATCGTTAAGCAGCGGGGAGGAAAGAATGCGATTTAGCGCGCGAACGGTGTTCTCATCATAGTCTTCGCTTTTGGAAGAAGGCACGATCTGCATGTCTGCGGATTCTTCGACGCGCTCAGCTTTCCAACGTTCTTCGCCTTCGGGACCTGTGACGGCAAGTTCGCGGGGTGCACCGACGGAGAAGAAAGATTTATCGAGCCATTGGGCAGGGTTGGGATCAGCCTGGGCGAGCGTGTCGCCGATCACCCAGACGCGGCCCGGACTGGAGGATGTGGTGACATAACGCCCCCCAGCCCCGCCCATCATCGCAGCGCGCGGGTTGGCCGTGTCAGGAACGATGTCCTTGCCGAGGACCATCCATGCAAGTTCAGCGCCATCGTTACTCAGAAATTCGACAAGCGTCCCGGCCCCTTCAGCGGACTCGGCCTCGCCAGGTTTCGCCAGCCCCAGACGCGGAAACTGTTCCGCTCCGGCTGTAACGCTCTGGGCTGTGGTCATTTCCCAGACCGACTGAAGAAAGCTGCGGATGACCTCGAAATTCGCAGGATAGCCATGACGATTGTCGACAGCCCACGCGTCTTCGCCGCGGGCAATGACCGCCTCGGAATCAGCCGATTTTAAATGGATCCTTGCGACTTCGTTTACAGGGAAATTTGGGAGGAGCCGTTCGCCCACTCCTGTTGCGCCTGGAGAGGACGGGGCATTGAAACGGCCAACTACGGCAGCGGCGATGGCCGCCACCGCTGCGATGGCAACAAGGACAAGAAGCTGGTTCTTTTTCATAGGGAGACAGACTGGATGGATAATGACGTCAGCTTGCAGCGGTCCGGCCTTTGCGGATCGCGATCACGACAGCACCCGCGGCGATGACCAACAGCGGCATGCCCACAATGTTGAACCATTTGATGCGTGCTTCCAGCACCTCCACATCGCGCCGGAGCTGGCGGCGCAGGTCGCGCACGGTTTTGTTGAGTTCCGCTTCCTTTCTTTGGAGTTCGACAAGCTGTTCCTGCACTTCCGGAGAGAGGATAATCTGTTGTTCGCCCGGCTGTTTTGCCTGGTTAAGATCCTGCAGTTTGGCGCGTACATCGTTCAGCTCGGCTTCAAACTCGGCGACCCGCTCGCGGAAACGTTCTTCAGCCTTGTTTTCGAGATCCCGGATTACCGTAAATGGTCGGGACGTTTCTCCGCGGCTGCGGATGGCAATGAGCCGACTGTCACCGGACATCTGTTCGATGGCATTAAGCGCGAAATCGAGGTTTTCATTGATGGGAATCACGATTTCCTGGCCAAAAAGATTTCGGCGTGTTGAGAGAAACTCATCGTAAAGCAGGTCGGAATCGGCGACGAGGATGACGGAGTTCTCCTCCGCGCCCTCCTTGAGAGCTTCCGGCCCGGCCTCTTCTGTTGGAGAAGCCGCCTCGGAATCTGCGCCATCCGCAGCTTCTGTTTCGGCGTCCTCGCTTCCGGCTTCCTCCGCGGTTTCCTCTTCTGCAGCGGGTTTTGCAGGGTTGCCATCCGGGAAGGCTGTTTTGAATTTGCCGGTGAGGCGGACGGCAAGATTGTAGCGCGTGCCGGATGGGCGAAAGCTCTCGATGAGATTATTGCCACCCATCTGCGCGCGGAAGGTCTCGACCAACTCCGCCTCTTCGGAGCTGGAAAGGAGCACGTCCATGGAAAGGCCTTCGGCAGGTTTACCTGTTAACGCGCCCGGCATGGGAAGCAGAAGATTTTCGAGTTCTCCGGTGACGATATCGTCGGCGTTGGCGGCTTCCTGACCGAGCGACAGCACGGCAAGCATATCCTCCCGTCCGGAACCCCGGTCGAGCGCAGTGCGGAACGTGGCATCTGCGACGACTTTGTCGAGTTCGAGGGTAAGCCCCCACGCATCAAGCAGCTCAGGCAGGGTGGAACCCTGCGGAGGTTGCTGCATCATCATGGGATTTCTTTGCTGCATGGATTGCAGGAAGCTGAACGGATCGAGGAACGCAATGAGACGTCCACCGCGCAGGATAAACTGATCGATGGCGAATTCGGCAGCGGGCGTGAGGCCCGTGGGATGAACGACCACAAGCGTTCGAACTTCTTCGGGAATCTTTTCGGCACCCATCCCGATTTCGCGCACTTCAAACAGGCGTTCGAGTTCCTGCATGACCAGCCACGAAGGGCGCTGCGGTTGACCCATCATCATCATGTCCATTCCTGCACCCATCATGGGCAGGGATGTCATGACGCCAACAACGGGTCGGCTGGGCTGCGTCACTTCCGAAATGGCGCGCGTGATGTCGTACTCAAGCTGGCGCTCGCGCTGCGGGCTGAGGAACGGGAGTGCGGTTTTTCTATCGACCGACGTGAACGACAACCCAAGGTAAACGGGCTGCCCGCTTTCGTTGAGGCGCGCTTCGATGCCGTCAAGCCGCGCGGAGTCTTCGGCCTCGGTATCCGGCTCGGGATCGATCTTTAAAACTTCCACGCGACCGCTGTTCGCCTGGCGATACGCATCAAGCAGATCTTCGACGCGTCCGGCGAACGGACGCAGATCGACAGGCATAGCATTTTCGCTTTGGCTGACATAAAACCGGAGCGTAACAGGCGCTTCGAGATTGCGCATGATGTCGCGGCTGGCATCCGAGAGGGTGTTGATTCGGTTTTCTGTGAGGTCGGCCTGAAGGCGCACTGCGCCAAACACGGCGTTCAATGCGGCGAGGATAACGAACACCGCGACAACGCCGCCGGCTGTGTACAGGAATGTTTCAAGCGCTTTGGATTTCATGGAGTCTGGAAGGTTGTACCGGAACGAAAGCGTCTCAGGCTCGGTGACCCCGCAGGATCACGCTAGTCGCAAAAAGACAGAACCCGATGACAGAAAGGAAATAAAACAGATCGCGAAAATCGATGACGCCACGCTGGAAATTTTCGTAATGAGACATGACGCCGAAGGCGGCGATGAAATCGACCAGCCATTGCGCGGTTGGGAACGCCTGGGAGACAATGCGGGTAACCGGTTCAAACCCCGCAAGAATCAGGAATAGGCAGACTAACACCGAAACAATGAAGCTGATCACCTGATTGCGCGTCATGGCGCTGGTCATGGAGCTGACAGCGAGAAATGCGCCGGCCACAAGAAAGCTGCCGAGGTAACCGGCAAGAATCACGCCACCGTCCGGGTTACCGAGATAGTTGACAGTGATCACAAGCGGAAATGTGAGCGCCAACGCACAGAAAAGCACCGCCCACGAAGCTCCGAATTTTCCGAGGATGGCCTGCCAGGGATGGATGGGCGTGGTTAGCAGCAATTCCATCGTGCCGAGCCGTTGTTCCTCCGACCACAGGCGCATGCCAATGGCGGGGGCGAGCACCAGCCAAAGCCAGGGATGCCAGACAAAGAAACTTTGTGCGAGGGAAGCTTCCCCCCGCTCGAAAAATCCGCCGAGCATGAATGTGAAGAACCCGGCGAGCAGCAGGAAGATCACGATAAAAACGTAGGCAACCGGCGAGTTGAAATACGCCAGCAGTTCGCGTTTTTTGATAGTGGAGATATTTGAAAGTGCGTCAGTCATAAATCGCAGTTGCATGCAGGGTAAAAAAGTTGTGGAACGGGAGCCTCAGGCCGACGGAGCAGCATCGGGCAGCGTGATCGCGCGAAACACTTCATCCAGACGCCCTTCCTCGCGCTGGAGGCGCAGAATCTTCCAACCTTTTTTAACGGCGGCATCGAACACCGCACTTTCGAGGGAATCCCCGTTTGCATCCCCGCCGACCGCATCGTCGCCATTCACAAGGGCGCGACAGGTGAGCAATCCATCATGGTCCGAGACGATGTCCACGCTTTTCACTCCCGGCACGGTGCCAAGCTCCCCGCGCACAGTGTCACGCAGGGCGCCAGACAGGGTGACGAGCACCGCGTTCGCCTGGCGCGACCGGGCTTTAAGTTCTTCAGGCGTCCCATTGGCGACAATCTTGCCGCGGTCGATAATGATCGCGCGCGAACAGACCGCCTCGACTTCCTCAAGAATGTGCGTGGAGAACACGATCACCTTTTTTTCCTCCTCACCCATGCGGCGTATGATGGTGCGCACTTCATGCTTCTGGTTCGGGTCAAGACCGTCTGTGGGCTCATCAAGAATGAGCACCGGCGGGTTGTGAATGATCGATTGGGCGAAGCACGTGCGATGCCGGTAGCCTTTGGAAAGGGTATCGATGCTCTGGTTGCGGACCGGATTTAAAAAGCACATTTCGACCACGCGATCGATGGCTTTGCGCTGTTCCGCGCCGCGCAACCCACGGATGGCGGCCGCAAACGCAAGAAAATCCTGCACCGACATGTCGGAATAGGCGGGGGCGTTCTCTGGCAGGTAACCAATAAGCTTTTTGGCCTCGATGGGAGCGCTCTGCACGTCGTGCCCGCCAACTTCAACCTCGCCGGAAGTGGGCGGAAAATACCCTGTGATCATCCTCATCGTGGTGGATTTGCCGGCGCCGTTGGGACCGAGAAATCCAAGAATCTCGCCTTTGTTCACAGCGAAACTGACGCCGTCGACGGCGCGTTTGTGCCCGAAATGTTTGGTGATGTCCTTAACGCGGATCATAAGAGGAGGTCTGAATGAGATTGGGGAGTTTGGAAATGGCGGGAGTGGTAAACTAAAAATTGGAGGGCGCGAGCCGAGGGCCGGAGCGTCCTTATGCGTTCAACCCTGGACGCTCGTGCGAACCGTGCGGCGACGGAACGCTCTCCGACTTGCCATTAGATAGCGGACTCGTTTTGAAGTTCAAAAAAAATCGCTCCCCCCGGTTGTTCACTTGTTCCGGGAGCGGTTTCGGATAGCATCGCGATCCTGCCCCAACAACTGGTTTGAGCCCGGGCCGCGATAACGATCCGAAGGGGCGCCACTTTTCCATTCGATTTTCCAACCCGATCCAATCCGATTTTTTTCTCTATGAGCGACGGCACCGAGAACGGCGGCAGCGGGGGTGACGTGGAGACAGCCGGGAAAGGCGCCCGCAATGCCGGTGGCGGTCACGGGGCTGAAGGCGGGGTGGGGATCGTCCTTGCGGCAATCGGAGTGGTCTACGGCGATATCGGCACCAGTCCGCTCTACGCATTTCGTGAGTGCTTTCAGGGCCACCATGCCGTAGCCATTTCCCAGCAGAACATCCTTGGGCTGATTTCCCTCGTGTTCTGGTCGTTGGTGAGCATTGTCACCATTAAATATCTGGTGCTGATCCTGCGGGCCGACAACCGGGGGGAAGGCGGCATTCTTGCGCTTTCGACGCTTGTCCACGAAGCGGTGCCTGCGGGTCATCCGGCCCGACCGATGCTGGCTGTTCTGGGGATATTCGGTGCGTCGCTGTTGTATGCCGATGCGGCGATCACGCCTGCCATTTCGGTCTTGAGTGCCGTGGAGGGCCTTCAAAAAGCGGCGCCGGTGTTGTCGCAGTTCGTGCTGCCGATCTCTGCGGCGATTCTCGTTTTTCTGTTCAGCCTTCAGAGAAGGGGCACCGCCGGTATTGGGGCATTGTTCGGCCCGGTGATGATCGTGTGGTTCACCACGCTGGCCGCGCTTGGGGCGATCCAGGTTGCGGGCAATCCCGTGGTGTTCACCGCGTTGAACCCGGCGTATGCCGTGGAGTTTTTCGTGAACAACGGATTTCAGGCGTTTTACACGCTCGGCTCGGTGTTCCTTGTGGTGACCGGGGCGGAGGCGTTGTATGCGGACATGGGCCATTTCGGGCCGCGCCCCATCCGGATTGGCTGGAGCTTGCCGGTGTTTCCAGCGCTTCTCCTCAACTACATGGGGCAGGGCGCGTTCCTCATGTCGCATCCGGACCGTGTGTCGGCGCTCTTTTTCGAACTTGCACCTGGCGCGTTGACAGTGCCGATGATCGTGCTTGCCACCGGCGCGACCATCATCGCATCGCAGGCGATGATATCGGGCGCATTTTCGATCACGCGCCAGGCTGTGCAATTGGGGTTGAGCCCGCGCCTGCAGGTGGTGCAGACATCCTCGCATACCATCGGGCAGGTTTATCTGCCGGTGGTCAACTGGGGCCTGCTCGCCGCGTGCCTTGTCCTGTTGTTCAGCTTCAAAACATCGAGCGCTCTTGCCTCCGCGTATGGCATCGCGCTGTCGGCAACGATGTTGATTACATCTATTTTCTTTTTCTTTTACGCGCGCTATCGCTGGGGTTGGAAAGCGTGGCTTGCAGGAATCCTGATCGTGCTGTTTCTGATCCCCGATACCGCGTTCTTTGCCGCCAACCTCCTGAAGCTGGGCACAGGCGGCTGGGTACCGCTCCTGGCAGCCACGGTGTTGTACGTATTCCTGACAACATGGGCGGGCGGGCGCGAGGCGCTGAAAAAGCGGCTCGCCGCGCAATCTCTTCCCCTCGAACATTTCCTCGACGAAATTACCCACCGCCATCCCACGCGCGTGCCCGGCGCAGCGGTTTTCCTGACCGGCAATCCCGGCAGCGTCCCGGTCACGCTCCTGCACAATTACAAGCACAACAAAGTGATCCACTCCCTGGTGCTCTTGCTGACAGTGCGCACGGAAACCGTTCCCCGGGTACCGGTGGAAGAACGCATCGCGTCGCGGGCGTTGGGGGAGGGGTTTCACGCGGTCACCATGCGGTACGGGTTCAGCCAAAGCCCGAATGTGCCCGAGGCTTTGCGGTTGTTGGATATCGAGGGGTTCGATCCCGATCCCATGAAAATTACCTATTTCCTCGGACGCGAAACGTTGGTGGTGTGCGACAAACCGCTCAAGGGGTTTCCACGCTGGCGAAAACAGTTGTTCCGCGCACTGTCGCGCAATTCGCACGATGCCACGCGCTTCTTTGCCATTCCTCCGAACCGCGTCATTGAACTCGGTGTGCAGATCGAGTTTTAACCGACATGTTCCGGCGCCGGTTGACACCCCACACGCGATCCTCGAATTTCGATTTAATGAGCCTGCGTGCCTTCCACCATCCGGCCCTTGGCCTTGCAATTGCGCTGACTGCCGCCGTGCTGGAGCGGGCAGATGCGGCGCCTGGTCCTGACGCCACCCGCGTTACCATCCTTGGCTATCACCGTTTCGAGAATCCGCCGCGCGACAGCCTTGCCATCTCCACAGCCGAGTTTCGCAGGCAAATGCAGGAGCTGCGCAACCGCAAGCTCACTGTGATTTCTCTCGACGATTTCCTCGCGTGGCACGCAGGCGAAAAGGAGCTTCCGGAGGAGTGCGTCCTCATCACCATCGATGACGGGTATGTATCCGGATACGACGAAGCATGGCCGGTGCTTCAGGAGTTTGGCTATCCGTTCGTCATGTTCGTCTACACAAACTACATCTCCGCCGGCGGGAAATCGATCACTTGGGAGCAGTTGCGCGAGATGCATGTGGCGGGAGTCGCCGTAGAAAGCCACAGCGTCTCGCATGCGAACCTGACAAAGCTCCCCCGCAAAGCGGAAGGGACTTATCAGGACTGGCTCTGGAACGAGCTGAAGACATCCATGGATACAATCTCCCGGGAAATTGGGCGTCCGGTGCGCACCATCGCCTATCCGTACGGCATCTATGACGAGACGGTGCAGACAGCCGGGGAAAAAGCGGGTTACGCCGCACAATTCACCGTTGCCGGAGCAAAAATCACACGGGCAACGCCCGCCAACGAAATTGGGCGCTACGTGGTTCTCTCGGATAATCCGTCCGTATTTGAGGCAGCCATTAACTTCACAGGCAACCGCGGGGCGACGGGCATTGCTGCCACAGAGCTTGAGACCGCCCCTGCGGGTGGCGCGGTAATCGCCGATCCGCTGCCTGTCATTTCCGCAGACCTTTCAGGCGCAGGGACCGTCGATCCCGCATCCGTAAAACTTGTACTAAGCGGGTTCGGCCAGCTGCCGGCAGTTTTCGATCCGGCCACCGGCGTAGTGAGTTATCGGATGCGCGACCGCCTTCACGGCGGTGCCTACACAACTACTGTGAGCGCAAAAGCCGACGGCAAGCCGGTGGCAGGACAATGGATGTTTACGTTCGATCCGCGGCTGCGCATTGAGGCATTATTCAGCAACTCCGCTCCACCACCCGTACCAGCCAATCCGGCCACGCAACGAGCCGGCAATTAGCCTCCTGCAGTCCGGGAGACGCTGCGGAGTGAATCCAAAAGCGGCTCCCGTCACGATGTTCTCCCTCCGCGTTCCCTCAGGCGCGGAACCCCCGCCCCTTTGCAATGCGAATTGGACCCATGCCGCAGCAGCATGAAGATCAACCGCGCCGAACGCACATACCGAGGCATAAACCGCACGGGGTTCGCAAGGCAACGCAAAAGCCAACCAACAAAGATACGATCGGCCCACACGGGAATCCCGCCCTGGTCGCCCGTGAGAAAGGCTAGCGCTGCTCCGATGCAATAGATCGATGTACCCGACGGCACACGCGGGCGCAACCAGGCTCCGAGCACCTCCTGCACGCCACCGCCGATGGCAATCACGATATGATGCGGTTGCCCCTCGACGATCCGCTGCAAGAGCGCTTCATCGGCCAGCGCATTCCGATCGTACTGAGGAGCGACGTAACAATCGGCATCCCCATAGACCATCTCGGATCGTTCGAACCATCGCAGCGTGCGCTGTTTGGCTTCCGGGGTGGGTAACACCCAGAATACGCGGTTAGCTTCGCACAAGCTCAATTCCCCGATGTACCGGCGCAGGAAAGCCAACCCGGAAACGCGCCGGAGATCCCCGAGCCGCAACAGGCGGGTCATGAGCACCATGAGCCCGCTGTCCGGCAACACGAGTTCCGCCTGATGAATTGCGCGGCACAACGCGGGATGGGAAACCATGTCGACAAGCACAGGTGCCGAGGGCGCAACGACAAAACGCCCTTTCATCGCGTCCGAAACGATTTCCCCGCAGTTGTCCGCGGCGAAATCCAGACCGAGCACACGCACTGTCTTCATCCGGTCGCGTCTGTTGTCCGCCGTTTTAACTCCCCGGTTTTCACGATGCAAAGATACTCGTAAAACGCATGCAGCATGGCGAAATGAAACCCCGGTTTGCCATCCAGAAAACCGTGCTGCCAGAAATACACATAGGCAAATCGCGCAAACGGTCGCAGCGGCGTGAGGAACGGCGTCTGAGACAGGCCACGCAAGCGGCGCCTCATGCCAGCCTCCCCCGATTGCAGACGGCGGGCGCTTCCCTGCAAGCCGCGTTCGACAGCGACGCGGGCTTCCCAGTTGGAGTAGCGGTTGTGTTTCTCGACGAACACTTCCACGGAAGGAAATGCGTGATGATCCATTTCACAACGCAGCCGGCCGGTGGGTCCGTTCACCACAAGATGCTCATGCACTTCGTTGTCGCCACTTGCGGTGGCACCGGCTGCAAGCCGTTCGTAACGGCCGGTGCGATGGCGGAACAGCCGCAGGTTCCAGTTGGGGTAATAGGCATGATGCAGCCAACGATCCAGGAACAGGAAACGCCGGTTGATCCAGAATCCGCAATGCGGCTCGGCCGGATTGGAAACGATGGCACGAAACTCGGCCTCGGCCCCAGACGGCAGAGTTTCGTCCGCGTCGAGAATAAAGACCCACTCATGGGCGAATGACAGGGTGTCGAGGGCCCAGTTCTTCTTTTTCGGCCAGACCCCGCCGAAATCGAATTGCGCAACACGGGCACCATGCGCCTCGGCTACCGAGGCCGTGTCGTCCGTGCTATGGGAATCCACAACCCACACTTCATCGGCCCAGCAAACCGTGGGGAGACTGCGCTCCAGATTGGTGGCGTCGTTGCGCACGGGCATCAGAACGGAGACGGGAACCGGGGCGCGCGAAGACATGTCGCACGATGGCCGTGGGCTGTAGCGGCACAAACCGTTTTTACACGGCGCAACCTGGCCGCACCGCGTCTGGCAGACAAGAAACGACCCGGGAACGCACTGGGCGCTCCGGGTCGTCGCAACTCCGCGCAGTCATGGCGCGTTGGGGTTGCATCCCGCGCAACAGAAGCGCGGGCGTGTGTTATTATTGGGCCATGGCGAGTTCTTCGCCGGACTCTTTCCAACCGGACAAACCGCCGGCGTAATGTTTAACGTTTGTAAACCCGAGTTCCATGGCGGCGCTGGCGCCGACCTGGTACGCTTTGCACGCCGGTCCGCCGCAGTAGGCGACGATGAGCGCGTCTTTGTTCTCGGGGAGTTTGGCAGCCAGCTCAGCTTTTGCAGCTTCAAAATCGATCGCGCCGGGAATGTGCCCCGCCTTGTACGATTCGGTGCCGTTGACATCGATAAGAATGACTTCGTTGGCCGCGATAGCGGTCTTGAGTTCATCGTGGGAGATTTCGCCCACCTCGCTGCCGGCAAACGCCGTGGAGGCGCCGAGGCAAAGGGTGGTCAGAAGTGTAAGAGCAATGGATTTCATCGCTGTATAAGACCCACGACCAACCTGATTTATTCACGCAAATCTGCGCGCCGCGTTCGGAAGCCCCGCTCAGCCTCTGGAAAACGCGCGCGAACAACCGTGGCGCTGCGCTTCACAAACCGGCTTACGCCTCGGTTGACACTTCGTCCCACGCAATCTTGTTGGCCTCGGCGTAAGCGGAGTAATGCAATTCGCTGCGCACCAACACGGCGCGCACAAGACTGGAATCGTCGGCATAACCGATGCCCGGGATCATATCCGGAATGATGTCGATTCCGCGCTGCACATAAGCCAAGGCGAACAGAGCTTCGGCGAACGTAACGAACGGATAGTCTTTCCATTCGCCATCGGCGCAATCCTCGACAAAACGCGTGAGGAATTCCAGTTGCCGAAAAAGATGCGGATGTTTGGGAGCGTCAATCTCCACCATCTTGAGCTGGAGTTCGGGCAGATGGCGCCGGAAGCTTTCCACGCTGCGGGGCGTTACTTTGCGGATTCCGTGATCGATGTATTCGGCAAGGTCAGACATAATTAACGTTGAGGGATGGTTGTTGTAATGCGCGGATCGGCGTAGAAGCGAGATGTTTTTGCGCTCTCCACAGTCCGACATCCTCCACTCTGCGGCGTTCGGGAAATCGCCGGAGAATCCGGCCATGATTTCCGCCGGGGATTGGGTTAAGAAACGGGTCCGCAATCATGGACACACCAGCGCCTCGCGCATCCGGCCAACGCCGCGTGCTTTCACTCATCTTTGTGACCGTCGTAATCGATCTGATCGGTTTCGGCATTGTGATTCCACTGCTGCCGCTTTACTCGGAGCGCTACGGAGCGGGGCCACTGGAGATTGGAGCCATCATGGGGATCTTCTCGGGATGCCAACTCCTGTTCGCTCCGGTCTTCGGACGGCTGTCCGACCGATTTGGGCGGCGACCGATCCTATTGATGAGCATGATCGGGGCCGCCATCGGATACGCGATCATGGGGTTTGCCCAAAGCTTTGAAATGCTCATGGCGGCGCGGGTGCTGCAAGGTGTGAGCGGTGCAAGTATCGCCACGGCGCAGGCGGCAATCGCAGATGTGACCTCTCAGGAAGATCGTGCCAAAGGCATGGGGCTGATCGGAGCTGCGTTCGGCATCGGATTCGTTCTTGGCCCCCTCATCGGGGGGTTGATGAGCCTTGTTTCCCTCGGAGCGCCCTTCTTTTTTGCGGCGGGCGTTTCGGTCGTGAACGCAGCCCTGCTGTACTGGCGGCTTCCCGAAACGCGACCCGCTGCGAAACGCGGATCATCCACGGGAACGACGCCGGGCGTTGCGCTGTCCATCGGCGAATGCGGACGCACCCTGCGCCTGTTGATGGCTGCATATCTCCTGGCCATTACCGGATTCTCGGTGATGACGGGCATGTTTTCGCTGTTTACCAAGGACCGATTCGGGTTCGACGAAGCAGCCAACGGTTATATTTTTGCTTATATCGGATTCATCGCCATCGTGATTCAAGGGCGTCTCATCGGACCTTTGGTCAGGCGTTTCGGCGAAAAGCCCCTTGCGCTCGCCGGCGCGGCGCTGGTTGCGGTGTCTTTGTTCGGCCTACCCCTTGCCCCAACAGTTGCCATGCTGCTCGTTGCGACAGCCGGACTTGCCGTGGGCAACAGCCTCATTATGCCCACGCTGAACAGCATGACTTCGCGCTGTGCACCTCCCGAAACGCAGGGCCGTGTCCTTGGCGCACTCCAGGCTGCCGGCAGCCTCGGTCGCCTCCTTGGACCGGTGCTCGGCGGCGCGCTTTACGCCAGACAATTCGCAGGGTTCGCTCCGGCAGCCGGTCAGGGTGCATTCTGGTCCGGAGCGATTCTTGTGGCGGCTGCACTTGCCGCGGTCATGTTAGCGCCAGCTCCGCGCGCCGCCGTCGCAACCCGGCCGCCAGATGCTCCCCCGGCGAACTGATCCTGCATGACCGGCACCCTCCTTATCGTCGACGACGAAAAGAACACCCGCGAAGGCTTGCGCGCTTCGTTCGAGGAGGAATTCGACGTCTATGCCGCAGCCGATATTGCCGGGGCGCGCCGTGTGCTTGAAGCAGACCAGATCGATGTGCTTGTAACCGATCTGCGGCTCGGCTCCGAGAACGGCATGGACCTCATCGAGCAAGCCCTGAAAATGTCCCGTCCTCCCGCAGTTATCATGATGACAGCCTACGGCTCGGTCGATACCGCCGTCGAAGCCATGAAACGCGGAGCCTACGATTTTATTATGAAACCGCTCGACGTCGAGCAGCTCGAGCTGCGCGTGAAACGTGCCTTGCGCAGTCGCACTCTCGAAACGGAAAACCGGGAGTTGCGCAGCCAGGTCCAGCGCACCTTCCGCGTAGACAACATCATCGGCACTTCCCCCGCCATGCTGGAGGTGTTTGAAACCATCGAACAGGTGGCGCCATCCCGCGCCACCGTCCTCATCGAAGGCGAGAGCGGCACCGGCAAGGAACTCGTCGCCCATGCCATCCACAATTTAAGCAGGCGCAACGCCGCGAAATTCGTCGCTGTCCATTGCGCGGCTCTCGCTCCCACATTGCTGGAAAGCGAGCTGTTCGGCCATGAGAAAGGCGCCTTCACCGGGGCCACAGAACGCCGCATTGGACGATTTGAACAGGCCGAAGGCGGCACGGTATTTCTCGATGAGATCGGCGAAATCGATTCTGCCACGCAGGTCAAACTGCTTCGTGTGCTTGGCGAACGCAGTTTCGAGCGCGTCGGCGGCAATGCGACCATCACCGTGGATGTCCGCCTGATTGCGGCCGGCAACAAGGACCTCGAAAAGCTCGTCGCAGAAGGAAAATTCCGGGATGACCTCTACCATCGGCTGAACGTGGTGCGCATCTTCCTGCCACCGTTGCGGGAACGGCGCGAAGACATTCCCCTGCTGGTCCAGGCATTTCTCAGGCAATCGCTCAAGGCCAACGAGAAACCTTCCATGGATTTCACCGAAGACGCCCTGCAGGCTCTCGTGGATTTCGATTGGCCCGGCAATGTGAGACAGCTCCAGGCAGCGGTGGAACACGCCGTCGTCATGGCGCGTGGAGAGAAAATTGCCTTGCGCAACCTGCCGGAAAGCGTCCGCACCGCCGCCGGGAGTGGCTCCCCGCGCAAATCGCGTGCGGCCCTGCACGGCGCAGGCTTAAATCTCCACGACACGGAAGTTCGTCTCATCGAACGGGCCCTTGAAGAAACGGGCGGCAACCGCACCGAAGCCGCGAAAAAACTCGGCATCAGCCGCAGAACCCTCCACCGCAAGCTCAAAGAGCTGAACCTCGAGACAGACGAACAAAAGCCGGAACGCTGAGTCAACCCGGCACCAACGGGCACCCGATCGTGTGCGCCCCCGCCGAACGCCGGGGGCCCGTTCCTAAAGGTGGCCAGCGATCCTGCGGTTACACGGCGCTTGCCCAGGTAATCAGGCGGAGTTCATGCTCCTGTGTCAGATCCGGATGCCGCGGAATCACACGCACGCTGAAACCGTACGCACCGCTTTCCAGGGCGGGAATCGTGCCGGTATAAATGTGATCGCCTTCGGCGGTGGTTTCCGAGTTTGCCAGATCTTCAATATTGGGATTCTCGATGGCGTTCTCCACATGGGAACCGAAATAGGTCTGCACGCAGACATGCGCTGGATCGACAGCACCAAGATGCACGCGCACCACCACGCGCAGCCGTTCGCCCACGTAAACAGCCGCACGATCTGCAACCTCCACGTCTACGCTGCGAATCCTGATACCCGGCCAGTCGTTGCGGATCGCCGTTTTCCACCGCGCGAGTGCACTCGCCCGCGCAGCGCCATTCGCAGCCAGCACCGCATGCGTCTTTGCCGCCGGTTCATAAAGCGTTTCGTTGTATTGTTTGACCATGCGATGCGTGTTAAACACCGGCACCACACTTCGCATGGACTCGCGCATCAACTGGATCCATGCCAGGGGCAGGCGTCCATCCGGCTTGGCGTAGTACAGCGGGATGATCTGGTTTTCGAGCAACCCGTACAGACTTGACGCATCGACGCTCGTCTGGAATTCCGGGGGTCCATCGTCGATTTCAGGCCCGATGGCCCAGCCGTTCTTGCCGTTGTACCCTTCGCACCACCAGCCATCAAGCACGCTCAGATTCAGTCCGCCGTTGGGCGGCAGTTTCATCCCACTGGTGCCGCTGGCTTCGAGCGGACGCAACGGGTTGTTCAACCACAAATCCACGCCCTGATACAGACGGCGTCCAATGTAGGTGTCGTAATCCTCCACGAAGACGATGCGGTCGGCGAAGCCTTCCCTGCGGGACATGCGATAGACTTCCTGGATGATTTTCTTGCCGAGATCGTCGGCAGGATGTGCTTTGCCCGCGAAAATGAATTGCACGGGGCGCTGCGAGTTCGAAATCATGCGCAACACGCGTTCCGGATCGCTGAAGAGCAGGTTGCCGCGTTTGTACGACGCAAACCGCCGGGCGAACCCGATGGTCAAAATCTCGGGATCAAGCACGCGGTTGATCGCACGCACCTCTTCGGGCGGCAGACCGAGGCGTTCAGCCCGCCGCCGCAGGCGCGCCCGAATAAAGTCCACAAGCCGCAGCTTCAGCGCGCAATGCGCAGCCCAGAGTTCCTGGTCCGGAATCTCGATCACCCGCCGCCAGAATTCGTTGTCTGTAAGGTGGCGTTCCCAATCCTCGCCAAGATATTTGTCGTACAAAGCCGCGAACTCTGGTGCGAGCCATGTTCTGGTGTGGATGCCGTTGGTCACGCTGCCAATGGGCACCTCCTCCAGCGGCACACCGTGCCACACATCCTTCCAGAGCCTGCGGCTCACCCGACCGTGCAGCCTGCTCACCCCATTGGCATGGCGGCTTGTTCGCAAGGCGAGGATGGTCATGCTGAAGGGTTCATCCGGCGAGATCCGGAACTGCCCGAAGCTCATGAATTTATCGAATTCCAGCCCGACTTTTGCCGGGTATTCACCGAAATATTTCTGAATCAACTGGCGCGAGAACGCATCGTTGCCTGCCGGCACCGGCGTGTGGGTTGTGAACACGTTGGACGCCGCGACCACCTGCAACGCCGAATAGAAATCGAGCTTTTCATCGGCGACAAGACGGCGGATGCGTTCCAGCGAAAGAAATGCGGCATGCCCTTCGTTCAGATGAAACACGTCGGGCACAATCCCAAGGGCGTTCAACGCATGCACGCCTCCGATGCCCAGCACGATTTCCTGTCTGATTCGCATCTCAAGATCGCCGCCGTAAAGCTCCGCGGTGATCAGACGATCCTCCGGGCTGTTCTCGGGAAGATCCGTGTCGAGCAGATACAAAGCCACGCGACCGATCTGCAGTTCCCAAAGACGCGCCTGCACATGGCGTCCGGGAATTTCGATGCCAAGACGCAACGGTTGCCCGTCGCGCACAACTTCGCGCATGGGCAGATGATGCGGGCTATTGCTGGGCCGGGCGGCATGCTGCCATCCGTCCCCGTCGATGTGCTGTTGGAAATACCCGTGCCGATAATGCAATCCGACGGCAGTGAAATTCAAATCCAGATCGCTCGCTGATTTACAGTGGTCCCCGGCAAGAATACCGAGGCCCCCGGAATAGATTGGCACCGACTCGTGAAAGCCGAACTCGGCGGAGAAATACGCCACACCCCGCTTCACCGTTGAATTGGGACGCTGCTTTCCGTACGTATCCTGCGCAGCAATATAATCCCGGAACCGGCTGTAGACCGTCTCCACATCCTTGATAAAATCCGGATCCGACGCCGCTTCGAGAAGTCGGGCCTGCCGCGACAACTGCAGCATGCGCACCGGATTGTGATTGGTCTGCTCCCAGAGATCCAGATCGAGCGCGCGAAAGAGCCGTCGCGCCTGCGGCTGCCATGTCCACCAGAGGTTGAAAGACATCTCGCGCAACGGTTCAAGCACTTCGGGCAGGCGCGGGACGACATTGAATGTGTGAATGGCTTGCATGATCGGAAAAGGAAGCGCGCGTTCGGACGGGACCCGAAAAACGGCAAACGCGGTTGTTTTTAGTTCGCCCGCGTCGGAATAGCAAGTTCCGGTCCCGGCAAATCCCATTGTCGCCACACGGTGCGATACGCCGCCTCGGGCAGAAGAACGTACACAGGGCGCGCAGCGGGATCCAGCCATTCAATCAGCCGCCCAAGATGCTCCTCGGCCATTGTCGTGCATCCGTGAGTCGGCCGGTCGGCCCCACGCCGGATATGAAAAAAAATGGCGCTGCCCGCTCCTGGCTCAATGTCGTCACGATTATGGCGAATTTCGACCAGCCAACGATAAACCGGGTCCTCGATTTTCATGCGCCCCTTCCCAAACCACGGAGGCGGATTGGCTGGATCATCGATGACAATATGCTGGTTGTACAACGGATGTGCCGGATCGTCGATCCACGCATCGCGCGGGCCGGTGCGACGATGCGGCATCCGCGAATGGCCCGGCAGCGCGGCGTCGCTCGAATAGACGGTGCCGATGGCAAACGCGCCCGCCGGAGCGCGTCGGTCGCCCTCGCGTTTGTAGATCGCGGGCTCAGACCCGGCAGCAAGCCCACGACCCCATGCCAGACCATTTTTGCCATACAACACCGGTACAAATCCGGACGCCGACTCCCACCGGCGGCCGCTGCGTTCAAAAAGGCGCATAACCCCACGATGCGAATCCCAATCCGGCGCCACCGCGCACACCAGTTGGCGACTCCCCGCCACAGGCTGCGCAGCAGCCCGCTCCGGGAAATGCAACATTGTCGCGAAAAGCAGGAGCAAAAATGCGCTGGGCATGGCCGTCCTATGCCACGATCCCCTTCCGGCGCAAGCCGGCCTTTCCACTTGCGCGCACCACCCTCCCCCGGTTCCTTCAGCGGTCATGAACATCCAGAAAATGATGCGCCAAGCGCAACAGATGCAGCAGAAGATGGCCGAGGTGCAGGAGGGACTCGCCGACCGCATCGTGGAAGCCACAGCGGGCGGCGGCAAGGTCACTGTGCAGGCCAACGCGGCCGGTGAGGTGCTTTCCATTCGCATCTCGCCAGATGTCGTTTCGGCCGAGGACGTCGAGATGCTGGAGGATCTGATTCTCGCGGGTGTACGCGACGCGCTCGAACGAGGGCGGCAGGTGCAACAGAACGAGATGTCGCGCATCAGTCAGGGGATGGGATTGCCACCGGGCCTCGGCCTTTAAGGTTGCAGAAAAGGTCCACGAGCTGTTCGCGGCACAGCTCACGGGATTGTGTTACACAAAGATCGACGTCGTAACGCGTCCTTTGGAACGGGACCGCGACCGATTCCTTATCCTTACGCCACTGCACACGCGCCGCACGAAGCAATCTGCTCGAAGAAATCGTTCCCTTTGTTGTCGACAAGGATAAACGCAGGAAAATCTTCCACTTCAATTCGGTAGACAGCTTCCATGCCGAGTTCCGGATACTCGATGAGATCGACTTTCCGAATGTGATCCTGAGCGAGAATGGCGGCAGGTCCGCCAATGGAACCGAGATAAAATCCGCCGTACCTCGCACACGCATCCGTCACCTGCCGACTCCGGTTGCCCTTGGCAATCATGATCATTGAACCGCCATGAGCCTGAAACAAGTCAACGTAAGAATCCATCCGGCCGGCAGTGGTGGGACCGAACGATCCCGACGGCATGCCCGCCGGCGTTTTTGCCGGTCCGGCATAGTAGATCGGATGATTCCTGACATAATCCGGCAATCCTTCACCCCGATCCAGGCGTTCCTTGAGTTTGGCATGCGCAATGTCGCGGGCGACAACAATTGGACCGCTCAACGACAACCGCGTGCGCACAGGGTATTTGGAAAGCTCCACGAGAATCTCCGGCATGGGTTTGTTCAAATCGATCCGCACCGCGCCGTGGTCGAGTGTTTGACGGAATTTGTCGGGGATAAAACGTCCGGGATTGCGTTCGAGTTCCTCGATCCACACGCCGTCTGCGTCGATCCTGGCTTTGATATTCCGGTCGGCAGAACAGGACACCCCGATCCCTACCGGACACGACGCACCGTGGCGCGGCAGTCGGATAATCCGTACGTCCAGCGCAAAATATTTTCCGCCAAACTGCGCACCGATGCCGCATTCGCGCGCCATCTGAAGAGCTTTCGCTTCAAGCTCCAGATCCCGGAAAGCCTGCCCGCCCATGTTTCCCTGCGAAGGCAGCGCGTCCAGCTCCCTGGCACTGGCGAGTTTCACTGTCTTCAGGCAGGCTTCAGCGGAGGTTCCACCAATCACAAAAACCAGATGGTAGGGCGGACACGCGGCAGTGCCAAGCATGCGCATTTTCTCGGCAAGAAACTTCTCCAGCGACGCCGGATTCAGCAGCGCTTTAGTCTCCTGAAACAGAAACGTTTTGTTCGCTGAACCGCCGCCTTTGGCGACAAACAAAAACTTGTATTCCATGCCGCCGGTTGCGGAAATGTCGATCTGCGCTGGAAGATTGGTGCCCGAGTTCTTCTCTTCGTACATGGTCAGCGGCACAGTTTGCGAGTAGCGCAGATTTTCTTCGGCGTACGTTTTGTAAATGCCGCGCGAAAGCCATTCCGCATCGTCCACCCCGGTCCACACCTGTTGACCTTTCTTTGCCACCACAGTGGCGGTGCCTGTGTCCTGACAAAACGGCAGGATTCCCCGCGAAGAAACCTCTGCATTCCGCAACAGAGTCAGTGCGACCCCGCGGTCGTTGGCCGAGGCCTCCGGATCGTCAGGAATCGCGGCAACCTGCGCCAAATGCGCCGGACGCAGCAAGAAGGACACATCCCGCATGGCAATATTAGCAAGCGTCTCCAGCGTTTCCGGAGCGATCTTTAACATCGGCCTTCCCGCAAATTCACACACGGACACGCCGTCCTTGCCGGCATGAAAATATTTCGTCGTATCGGCACCGAGCGGAAAAGGTGGTTGATATTGGAAAGGAGGAAGTGCAGCCATTGATCGAAAACGATTTAAAAGAAGAGTGTTGTCCGGCGGGCGACGCGCGTCAATCGTCCGGCGCATGGCGCAGCGGGATATTGAGCGCCAACCCCCCCCGGTGGGATTCAATGCGCAGGCGCCCCGGGAGAATCCCAATGCGGATGGCACCCCACTCTGCAGTGGAAAACTCCCGGGCTCGCTGCATGGCGACGACGTCACCCTCACGGCTAAACGCATGTTCCCCGCTCACAATAGCCGGCACGCACCGGGTTAAACGCGCAAAGTCAGGATCGTGAATCTCATCCTCCGGCAATGTGGCTCGCACGACAAGATCCACGCCGACAAGATCCTCCCCACGATCTTCGCGCAAAGCTGTCTGTACCCGGTATCCGCCGCCCGACATCACCAGCACACGCGCCTCTCCGATTTGCATCAACAACGCCATCGCGCGATCCTCTGCATTGCGATACGCCCGGCCCGGGCCGGGATGCCATTGCTCAACTTTAACGATGCCGCCACCGGCAACAAATGTGTCGCCAGGCCCAATGCGATGGAGGCGCGCGCCTCCGCCTGCCGCGATGGATTCCTCGAGCGCAGCGCGATACGCGGTGCGGTCCGCAACGGCTGAAACCGCAACATGCGTCGGACGAAATTCCGCACAACAGTCCGCAGCCCCGCCGTAATGGGCTGCGTCGCCGCGCAGAAATAGTGCCCATTCCAGTCGGCCAATCCCGTGCGCTGCAAGCACGGGGCGCACAACATGCGCGTAATCCGCCACACGCCCCGCATTGAGCAGGTTAGGTGGACTTTCGCCTGTGGCAACCAACGCCACAAGACTGCGTGGCAAATCGAGGATGAGTATCTCGCCGAGACGCCCGTCCTGCGCCTCAGGAATTGTTCGCACCGAAAATGCTCCGCCAGGAATGCGTTGTCCGATTTCCACACCCGCCATCACAAGCCCGGCGGCAACCACGCCGACCATGTTGCACACAGCCACCGCCCACGGCAGTACGACGCCGCAGAACAACGAAAGAATGCCCGAGGCAAGCACCGCGAATGCCGCGGGAACAGCCGCCAGATTGGTCGCCAGCGAGGCGGGGGCAAGGGTGTGAAAATTCCACCATGCAGCCGGCGCAGTACCAATCAGGGCTGCGGCCGACATCCCGGCCAGTTGCAACACACCGCGACCCGCCTCGCGCAATTTCCGAATCGCCGGAGCTTCCAGCGTCGGCGGCAGAAACTCGTCACGCGCACTCCGGCGCACAGCCCACGCGTTGAGCGGCCGATGCAAAAGGACAATTGCCGCCACGGCCCCAAACGACAGATGGAATGAAGGGCGAAACAATTCGTTGGTATCGAGCGCCACGAGGACAAAAGCCGCCGCAAAAAGGCTGTTTAAAGGCGCTGGTTTACGTCCAGCCAGCGGCGCGCCAAACACAACCGCGAGCATGATCGCTGCCCGCACCGCAGGCGTTTCCGCGCCCGCCAGCAGCACATACAACCCCGCTGCACTCAGACAGATTGCCGCCCTCCATGCCTGCGGGACACCCACAATGTTGCACACCGAAAAAGCCAGCAACGCAAGCATGCTCACGTGCAATCCGCTCACCGTAAACAGATGCAGGGCGCCCGCCCGCCGGAAACGCTCAAGCAACCCCTCCGGGGCATCGTCTGACGCGCCAAGAGCGATCCCGCGCAACACGGCAGCCTGTTCCGGAAACTCTTCAAGGCCCGTTGCGAGAATGCTGCGGCAGGCGCTCCGCCAGCGGTGCAAGGCCGCGCGAAACCAACCTGCGCCACTCTGCAAAACCGAAAGATCCCGCCCGGAACGCACATCCACAACTCCCCGCACATTCATCCTCCGGAGGTGTGCCCCATAATCGAATTGACCAGGGTTTCCGGGCGAATCGGGCCAGGACGCAATCCCGAAGACAGCAATCCGGTCGCCGGGCAAGAGCTGCACGCCTTCGGGTGCGCGCACCGTCATCTTGAAGCTCTCAGTAAAATCCGGCTTGGCGCGTGGCCCTTCCACGCGTAACAGGAAGCGCATCCGCCCTGACCCGCGCCCACGCGGTTCGTCAAGAACCATTCCCCGCATGGCAACCGTCACAGGACCGGCACGCAGGTTTTCCTCGAACTGCGCTCCCAGACATCCCGACACCGTCCGCGTGTGCACGCCCGCGATGGCAACCGCGAGCGCAGCCAGCGCGAGGGTCGTCGAGTGTAATTTTAGCGCCAGTACCCCAGCCCCGGCGCAAAGGCCGAGAGCGGCAGCAAGCGGCAATCCAGCCGTGTCTCCATAGAGAACACCAACACCTGCACAAAGAAACAGGCCCACGCATGGCATCCGGGCGAATGCTGGTTGAACCCGCGCCAAACCCATCACTGACCACTTCCAATGCCTGGTCACCGGCCACCCGATCGTCCGCCGACGGCTCGCGCAGGGTCGTACCGGCTCCGTTTCATTGTGCAGAATTCTGTTGTAGCGGCGTTTTTTCTGTCAAGCTCAGATGGAGTTCTGGCGAAGCAAGGCTGCTGGACAAGCCGCACGTGCAATGTCAGAGAAATCCCGTTGCCCATCGGTGTTCGGGCGTTTCCAGCAGGGCGCAACGCATGCTGTGCCCCACCCCACAATGGTCCCGCGCCAAAATGCCTGCCGCCGAATCCGTCTTTATTCTCGCCCACGGCGCAATATCCGCCGTCGGCCCCTCCGCCGCCACGCTGTGGCGGGCTGCCCTTGCGGGTGACCGCACAAACGCAGCACCATGGCGCGATGGGATGGCCGTGTATCCGGCCGGAGAGGCGCCGTCCAGTTATCTGACCCCCAAAGCGCATCGACGTCTGGATCGTTGTGTTCATCTTGCCGCATCAGCACTCGAGGAGGCTATGACATCGCTCCCCCGCGAAGGCATCCCACCAGACATCTGGAAACAGACCGCGCTGCTCGCCGGTTCAGGCCGAGGTCCCGCCGCAACGATTTTCGAGGCCATGCACCGTGCTACCACCCGCCGACCCCTGCCCACCCAGGTTGCCTCGTCGTCGCTCAGCAGTTTGTCGGGAAATCTCGCAGCATTCGCAGGAGTGGAAGGCATCGCCTTTACATTGAGCGCGGCGTGCGCTTCCGGCGCTCTCGCCATTGCCACAGCCGCCGGGCTTGTTGCAGCGGGCGGCTATCCCATGGCAATTGCCGGCGGAGCCGATGCTCCGTTGCATCCGGGTTTGCTCGAATTGTTCGCGGGCGCAGGCGTTCTTGGGCATGCAGAATTCCCCAGTGGCGTGATCCGTCCATGCCAGACGGAGCGCACCGGCACCGCGCTGGGGGAAGGCGCGGCATTCCTTGTGCTCGCGGGTGAAGCTGCCGCAAACCACGCCGCGCCTTCACGCGCTTTGCCGCGCATTATCGGATGGGGTACACACCAGGCATCCGGCGAACGCCAGAAACCTGGAGAAGAAGGGGAGGGTCTGGCTCAAGCCATCGAGAGCGCGTTCCATCGCGCGGGGCTGCATCTTAATGCGATCGATGGGGCCATCCTTCACGCAACCGGGACCGCGGCAGGCGATGCTGCGGAGTTGGCGGCTGTCAAACGGGCTTTCGGCGAGGCAGCTACGCGCATTCCTTTCACCGCAATCAAGCCTGTCACCGGGCATTGCGTGGGAGCATCCGGCGCCCTTGAAGCGGTGGTTGCGCTGCGTGCTCTTGCAGATCGCGTTCTTCCACCTGTGGCCGGGTTTTCAGGCCCTGCAGTTGAAGACATTGACTTTGTCACAGACACGCCGCGTCCCATCCCTGGCCACAGGATCGCGACCTTCTCCTCCGGGTTCTGGGGTGGCCACGCCTGTCTGATCTTCGAAGCGGCTGATCCGTCCTGACCGCCGTCCGGGAGTTCAGCGCTGCGAAGTTTATGGCACGCTTGATGCTCATGCTGGAATTCGATGATCACAGCAAATTGTCGCGACACATTGAGCGCCGCCGATTTCGATTTCGTCGTGCGCACACTCAGCCGCAACCGGGAGTCGGCGGTTTCTCTTCAGGAACTTCTCTGCGACGCCGAAACGCGCGATGCCATTCTTGACCATGAGCATCTGGTAAGCGCCGTGCTGAGCAGCGGGGGGCCCCTGCGCATTTCACCGCAGTTCTACTTCTACATTCTGACCAGGCATGTGCTGAATGGAGCAGGAATCGAAAGCCGCGACCTGAGCGATTATGTGGCGTCACTACTCGCGGCGCATTCCCGAACCATGGAGATCACATCGCCCGACGGCACGTTACGCACGGAATACCTCTCCGATCTGCTGCTCGCCCTCCGCGGCGCGTCGCCCCGCAAAGCGTTCCTCATCCGCGCGCACATCGGAGATGTGGCGCTGTTTGTTTCCGGCATCTTTCATGAACGCATTGAGCGTCGCCGACAACGCGGGGCACCCTCGTGCGCCTTCTATGAGGACATCGGGCGAAGTTGTTATCATTATGCCGCACAATACCGTGCCGCACGCACGTGCCGCCTTGATGGGGTCTATGGTGAACTCGCCGACCGGTTCAGTGCGGTGCGCGGTGCGTTGAACCGGCTTTCCGACGAATTGATCTCGCTCGACGAACCATCCCCAGCCCCATCCGGAAATACGGACCGCGTCTTCCCCGCCTGATACCACGCATCAAGGCCATGAAAACCCGTCCCACGCTGTTCAGCGAAATCCAGCGGCTGTTCGAGCGGACCTACGCGGAGGTCGGCATAAATCTTGAAGACTGCCTCATCGACAGCCGCCGCTGCCGCCAGCTCAGCGCCGCAGCCGGTGCATCCGCACGTGAACTAAGTCACCTTGCACGCACCTTTCTCCGGCGCAGTGAAGATCGCCTGCACGTTGGCATTTATTATTCCTCATGGCTCATCGAACAACTCGAACGCCACGATCCGCGCGCCGGACTTGGAGAAAGCAATATCCGCGAGCTGATCGTTTTCGTCGAGGAAATCGACCATGCCCTACACGCAGCCCTGCGCTTTCAGGCAGGCGAACGCGCAATCGAAGAAGAGACATTCGCTCGCGGCCTCGAACTCCAGGCCATGGTGGATACCTATCAGGTGCTTCTGTTGTTCCTCGCATTTTTTCGGCGGCCGCAGCGCCTCACCCGCACCGACCGTCGCTGGCTGCGCTTCCATCTTTTCGAGCGCGACAACCCGGCCGCCTTCAACTCCCCGACGCTTCGTGCACGTTACATGGAATGCATCGAACTGGCGCAGCGCTACACCCTTTTCCTCGACGGCCTGAACACCGCGCGTCGCATCGAAGAAATCCGCCAATTCCACGCGCTGCCTTACGACGCCCAGCGCAACCTGATCCTCGCTCTCCCGATGCCAGAAGGGTAAACCGGGCACCCTCACTCCGCACGCTCCGCCCCGGCTTTTCCGTTTACTGCGCGGTTTCCCGCGGCAACAAACGGATCCTGACAGCGCGCTTCGACGCCGACCCTTCACACAATCGGTCCATCAATGTGTCGCCGCCCGCTGCCGCCGGAGCGCAGACGGCGCTGCCCGCCGCTTCTGACTGCC
>CAZZCL010000025.1:0-36599 GCA_964652295.1 uncultured Chthoniobacterales bacterium | reverse complement strand
TTTTTGAAACCTGCCATCGTCTCGGCATCAACGTCCGCGAGTATCTGCTCGACGTACTGCCAAAACTCGCCAACGGCACCAATCGCGAGGTCGCTGCTCTCACCCCCTCTGTCTGGCTCGCTGCCAGGAGCTGATCCTCGCCATCTGCGAAAGTCGCTCTTGTCAACCCATCCTATGGCTGGGGCTCAACGGACGCTTACGCAACAGGAGGCGTGACGGAGCGGTTCATCGGGAGTTGATCCGCCTCAGGCGGATTGGCGTTCGTTGCCACGCGCTACAGATGTTCTCTGCGTTGGCAACACCTTTTTTCGTGATTTTATTGACATGATGTTTCTCCAGTTATTTCGGGTTTAAGCGGCTTTGAGTTGAAGCACCCAAGAGCCGTGTTGAGTTTGATTTCTGGTGTGCAATGCCTCGTCATAGGGCGTGTGGGTTTGCCACATTTTCCATAAGATTTTCATCCAGCGATTGGCCAAGCATCGAAGTGCAACCGCCTTGCTTTGGCCTTTGTCCCGATGGGCTTGATAGTATGCTGCCGCCCATGCGCATTCGGCTCGGCTCAAGTCGGCCCACTGATGCATGGCATGGCGCAAGTGCTTGTTGCAATGCCGTCGGATGTTGACCTTATGGATTTGACCACTTTGAAAACTCACCGGTGCGGTGCCCGCGTAACATTGCAAACCAGCCGCTCCATCAAAGCGCTCTCGATTGTCGCCCAATTCACTGAGCAAACGTGGTCCGAGCTTGCGACCCACTCCTGGCAGTGATCCAAAGACATCGTGATCGGGGTGATCGGCAAAGAGTTTCTCGATGGCTGCGCGATACTCATCAAGTTGTTTTTGCAAGGTGCGCAGCGTCTTGATCAAGGCCAATGCCAAGCGGCTCTTGGCCCGCGTCACAGCCTCCGATCCGCTCAATTCCGCCGCACGCGCAAAGATCGCCATGCGACGTTCCACTCCCTCCGCACCTTTCCAAAGGTTGTTGGTGTGAAGGAACTTTTCCCATTTGCGTTTGCCTGCCGATTGCAGGAGTTGCGGCGTGGGGAACTGCTCTACCAAGGCCCAACTGGAAGGATAACGCCAATCGTTCCACGCCTCCAGAACTGCTGGGTAATACTCCTTCAGGGCGTGGTGCAGCTGCACGAGCAGACTTGTGCGATTTTCGATCAAGGCCACTTCATCACGGCAAAGCAAACGCAATTCCATCACCAGCGGATCGTTAGGCACCAGTTGTTTCCAATGCTGGCCATCCATGCGCAGCGCATCGGCCAGGCTCCACGCATCGATCTGATCAGTCTTGGTTCCGCACGGAGCTTTGCGATCTCGATACCGTTGCGCCGCTTTGGGCTGCACAGGATAGACGCTCAACCCTGCATCCAGCATCTGCTCAATCATCAGCCCTTGGCTCGTCTCAACAGCAACAGCTAGGAAAGGAAAAGCTGCGATCTTCTCGCGAAACTCCTTCCATCCATCCGGACTGTGGTCGAACCGCCATTGCTCAACGCTGTTACCCTGGCCATCGACGATCACCACATCGTGATGATCTCCCGCCCAGTCGAACCCACCGAAGTGGGTGAATGATTTCCACTCTTTACCTTGCTTCATTTGGTCTCCTTTGGTTTGTGTTTTCGGAGTCCGTCGATTGGTCCTGCGCGGCGTCAAGCTATTACAAGGGTCTTCATGAGACGTTGTTCTCTCGGACGTTTTGGCAGGCGCCTCCAACCCGAGCGGTGATCTGTCTCAAGCCTTCGTGAGGCAAGCGGTTCGGGACCGTCTTCGGGTCGGGGCATTCTTGCGGACGCCAACTTTATTTTGGCATTCCGCCGAGTTATTCACAACCTCACTTCGCTTGACTCTTGAGGTCGTCTCCGCTCGGTCATGAATAACGTCGGTAACCGTAATAGCGGGTCGGCGGTGACTGGCTATTTGCGTCGGAACTTGAACCAGACTCCACCCATCACCGCTAGGAAAAAGATTGCGCCGATGGTCCACGGCCAAGGGAAGGACTTTGGCGACTCGGCTTGGACAATCGGCGTTGGCGACGTTGCGGATTTGGGTTGTTGATCCGGCATTGCCATCGGTGGAATGGGTGTTGTTTGCGCCGCGGCCGCTTGCGTTGGGGCGGTATTTCTAGGCAATGGATTTGCACCCACCGGCCCCGCGCCATTTACAGCAAGCAATGGCTCAATCGGGTCTTTGCCTTCGAGAGAACGGATTGCTCCCTCGATCACATTGATGTCACGGAAGTCTGCGCCCTCTGCTTTCATTCTGGCTACATGTTGTTGCAGTAATGACAAAACTCCCGCCGCTTGTGGGCCAAGAGGTCGGACGGCTGTAGCTATTGACCTTACTCGTAAATTTAATTCGTCCTTATTCCGATATTCACGTTGCAGCAGTTCTGCATAGAACGGGACAGCCTCTTTGATACGCCACTCCGCCCCAGCAGAATAATAAATTTCAGACGCCGCATTGCTTTTATAAGAGTTAGGCTGATAAGCCTCCATTCTCTTGATGACTTCTTCTCGAACATCGGGAGTAGCCATGCCCAAATTGAAGATTATGTCGTATGCATCTCTAGCCGCTCCACGCGGCTTAGGAACATTCGCTAATCCCAAAAGCTCTTCTTTTAGTTCGTTTGTCGGACGGGCAAAATACAAGAGATTGAGTGCGTTTTTGCTGCCTTGTTGCTCACTCGATGGAGTCCCTAACTTAACAAAGAGAGATGTGTAAGGTTGCACTGCTTCCGCGACTTGTCCGAGCCTTCTAAGGCGCTCATCTGACGGTGTTGCCCAGTCGTTTTGATCAGCCTCTCTCACGTAAGCCTGGATAAGCCGCTGTGTTTCTACCGTAAGCTGCTCATTGTTTTGCTCAGCCCCTCCGCTTGAGTTGCTTTTTGCTGCCTGCAATTGTTCGAGATTAGTTTTGATCTGTGATAAAGCATCAGCTTTTGCGCTAGACACCCAAGCCAAAGCAATCGTGATCATAATCAAAATTGCTTTCATGGAACCTCCAAGGTTTCATCAACGCTTGCTGGCGTGGTCAACGGCCCAAATCCAACCTGAACGTTGACTGGTGGCCTCCAATAATAAATCTCCTTGATTGTGCCATCTGACGTAATCACAAGAATTTCGTAGGCAGGGAAGCCGTCTCGTTCTCCTTTCGCGTTTACTTTTGGTTTAGCTGGATCGGTGCAATCAACCTTAATGTCATACTTCCAATCAATATTTGGCGCAGCAAATCCCGGGACATACCAAGGGAGTGCGCCATCCTCGCCGCTAGCCTCCAAACGATATGTGATGTTTCGGGAACTGGTGCGTGTCTTAAACTCGAATTTGTTAACCGGAAGGGTCGGCGCTCCACTATCACGGGGAAGAATTCCTGAGATCAGGCTGTATCCATGAATACCGCTTCGCTCGCCAACAGGAACAGCTACATTCTTGTCGTAGTGCCTTGAGAGCGGTGCCGTGTCACCAATACTCTCATCAACAATATCTGTTTGCGTAGTCAAATCGGCATATGGAGTGATAATTATTTTTTGCCTTACGCGGAACGGCACTGAGCTAAATGGACCGTCCGATAAAACCAAGCCCCGATTATCCCCCTCAGCCGCAATTGTGTAAGTGGTAGGTGAAACGTCTGGTTGAGTCCATTTGTAAGGAATAAAGGCTCGCAGGATTATCGGAAACTCGGACTGCACAACTGTTGCTTTGGCCGTCACCACAGGAGATTCCGTCGAGCCAATTTTGACTTTGAGACCGATTTCAATGTCTTTGGCTGTCGCACTTTTCTCGACGCCCTCAAGGAACAATTCGGTGTCCACGTCGGCTGGGAAAACGGTAGAATCACTCGTCACCGCCTGAGTGCGGCCAGGATCTTTCCAGATTTTGATTTTGCTGGAACTGAACGTCAATTTGAGCTCTGCCGAAGCCATCCCCTCGAGCTTGTGCAGCTTCAACTTAGTAACCGGAGTTTCCTCGTCCTGGCGGATGGCTATGTATCCGCCTTCCGAGGTTTCGCGGCTTTCATTCATCTCCCCGGTGGCCGGATGAACAAAGTCAATATCAACAGGCAGGAGACTAAACGTATCGAATAATTCGATGTTTAAGAAAAAATAGGGGTTGCCTAAGTTGTTGATTACTGTAACATTTTGACTATCTGGAATCAGAAGGCCATGTTCGCTTAGATAAGGAAGCGATATTGATATACCCAACAAATCGAATGGGCTCAGGAATGAAAATGTCCATGCGTAACGGCCGTCGAGTTGAGCGAACCAATTGTGCTCGGTTTGCCCAGCTTCATCAGCGACCTGCTCTTGCGTGGTCTCAAGAATTGTTCCGTTTTCTGGATTTACCTTATTCAAGTCGAAGTAAATCGGCGGATACCCACTATCTGGACTGTTATAAGATCCCGCGATTTCGACCTCAACGGGTTTTTGTTCTCCCTCCGAGTCCGGGGTTTGGTCGGGCGGAGCGGTGGGCGCCGACCCATTGGCGATCTCTGTGCTGTTCGTCTCAAAGTCCCCATCGTAATCGTCTAGTCCATCGAGAACGCCGTTTGCGTTGGTATCAGGATTTCGAGCATCGAACCCGGCGACACCTGTGCTGCTCAACCGATACTCGTCGTCGTCGCGGAGTCCATCCCCATCGCTGTCGGGCGTCGTATCCGAGAGACCGAGTAGGAATTCTTCGCGCGAATTGAGATCATCCCCATCCGTTGATATAGGCGCAAGGGCCAAGATGCGGAAGAACCGTTGGGGCGTGTCGGGAACCTCTGCAACGGTGAGACTCTCGAGAAAACTTGTGGTCGTGATCGGGAGACCGATATCCTTCCAAAGCAGTAGGTCTTTTGATTCTTGAAATTGCGCGCGCAAGCCCGGTTGCGTCTTGAGTTCAAGCACCCATCCATCCGGCGTTGATGGGGTGATGGTGAGAAGATTATTGAGATCGAACGGGATGAGATCACTCCCGCCCATGAGCCATTCTTGGTGGGCATTGAAGTTGTCCATATCGACATTGGCGTTGGGGAAGGAGGGCCCTCCGAGTATTAGCGCTTCGTAGATATCGTTCAAACCGGTATCGTCAGAATCGATAGCCTTGAGAGAGGTGATTCCACAGCATAATCCCCACAACAAACAAACTTGCCAGAGGCTTGTCTGTAAGGCTGGTTTGACTGGCTTGCAGGGTAAGGGAGTTCTTTGCAACAAAACAAGTTTCTTTTTGCGAGGATTTCAAAGTGCTTAGAGGCTTGATAGGCAATCGCTTTCCGGCCCTCCGGGGCGTTGGCCCGCAGTTTGAAGCTGGAAGCGGTGATTTCCATATTTGGAAAGTGCAAGATTGGCCGATGGGAGTCAAGTGTCGGGTATTCCGCTTGATAGGAAATCGCTTTCTGGCCCTCCTCGGAGTTGGCCCAGAGTTTGAAGCTGTAAGCGGCAATTTCCAAGATTGGGGGGTGCCGAATCGGGCTTCGGAAGTCAAGCCCCCGTTTTTCGGGGTTGGGGCGCGCCCCGAACCCCGAAAAACGTGGACACGCAGGGACATGTCGATCATTTTCCCGAGGCCACGCCAGATCAGGTCGCGGGATTGAGCCAGCGATGATTACAGGGACACAGGGACACGCAGGGACATGTCTATCATTTTTCCCATGCAGAGTGATACGCCGCTTCCCCGTCATGAACCTTGAGTCTGGCCATTCGCATGCCTCTACTATTCGTTACTTTTCGGCTAAGTGCAACATAGGTTTAACCCGTCCCTGAGATTTCCAATCGGCATCGGGACCGGCTCAAAGTGCTGTACTGGGATGGGGGCGGGCTGTGGGTGTGCGCCAAGCGCCTGGAGATGGGGCGATGTCAGTGGCCATCGACATCTGCGGATTCTGCTGCGCCTGGAGCGCATTGAAAAGTATGGCCCGGGCAGCGAACGCCTGAGCGACGCGCAACTGGAGTTGCTGGAGCTTGAACCGGGTGTGGCACCACGCGAGATCCAGTTGGAAGCGGATCTGCCGGAGCCTGAAAAGAGGCGTACTCCTCGCTCTGGTCATCGCGGGATGTTGAATCTTCCGCCGGAACTGCCTCGTGAGGAAGTCCTCACTTCTTGTCACGAAAAGGACTGTACCTGCCCCCAGTGCCATGTGCAACACAGGTTTAACTCGTCCCTGCGCTTTCCCATTCAAGCCATCGAACGCGGCATCGCTAAAATCAATATTTGCACCGACATTCACAACGCATGGCTGGATGGGATCGCCAAGGCCCGGCAGACCCACACGCCCTCGATTCCAGGAAAATTCCACCGCGTGCCTCACGAGAGGATCAAGGCCAAAGTCAAGGAATGTGTCGAACTCTTCCGCAACGGACGCGTGGCATGAAGCGTTCCGAGATTAACACCATCCTCCGCGAGGCGGCGGAATTTGTCGCAGCGTCTGGATTTCACCTCCCCCCATTCGCCGCGTGGACTCCCGACGAGTGCAGGGCGAAACGCCTGCAGGCTCCGGAGGTTTTCGACCTCGGCCTGGGATGGGACATCACAGATTTCGGATTTGGCGAATTTGAACGCAGGGGCCTGACCCTGTTCACGCTACTTTCGGCACGATTAAGATCCGTGGGATATCGATGGTTTGCTGAACGACCAATTCCGTTGTTTTGGCAACGACGGCAGCCACCTCTCATTCCTCGGAGGCCAGAATGTCCGGGTTTGTGAATGCCGGAAGAGGTCTTGGGGGGAATATCTCTCCAATCAGCAAATCTGAATGACTTCGATATTCAAGAGCAATCCCAGCTTATTAATTTTTCGGGCAATATGTCCAAGTCCCACAGCGCAATGATGGGCAGGTCCCTGCTCATTCCACTTTTCGACAAATCTCCTTGCCCCTGTGGAGAACTGATACCGGCTGTTGGTGTTGCCAATTTCGAGTGTGGGCCCAGGCACGGACTCACCTTCGGCAACGAGAAATTTGAGTGTTCCGTCACCGGATTCGACAACGGATAAACAGGTCACCGGCCCATGCCTCACACTCATTTCCACAGAGAGCCCCCGTCCAACCTTTCCGTGAAATACGTGCAGCGGTCGAACCTTCGTCTTGCCGGAAGCGATCTTGATGTGACCCGGACCGTCGTGTCCCATGAGAACAACATCATCCGTGAAATCGATGGCATAATATTCAGTGAAAGAGCCTCCGGCACCGAAGGAATCCATGATTTTCATCGCCTGGACATTTTTGATCTCGTATTCACCGGCCACAGGCACACCCCTCGCCGTGAGGAGGGAGTTGCCGAGGATGACCGAACTCATGACATCCTCCAGCTCATCGATTCCGGTGCCCATGTGATAGTAAGCGAGGGAGCCCAGTCGATTTTCCGCAACAAGCCTGTCGAGCGCGACCGAGGTTTTTGCCGCGCGCTCGACTTCCTCTTGCTCGCAGTCGGGCTGGATATGGAATGACACGGCAAATTCCTTGAGTTTCTCTTCGACTTCTTTCTGTGTAACCGAACGTCGCAAGGCTGCGAGTTCCTCGACCTCCAGGATTTCCATATGGCCACCAAACACGGCAGTCTGCAGAGTCGTGTCGGTCGCAATATCAAGCATTCCGTTGTAGTAGTGTCCCATGAGCCCAAGTCGGTTGTGCGCCATGGTCTGGGCAACGAGAGCGGCCTCTGTCCACTCGTCAATCTCCTGCCGAACATGCGGGTCGTCTTGTAGCGTCCCTGTAACCTGATGAAAAGGAATGCGACAGCGCCGAAAAACACTGGCAATTTCGGGCACGGGACAGGCGGCACAATAAGCCAGCCACTCACCCGTCATGCGGGTCCGGTCGCCCATTGTATTCAAGGCTTCGTAATCGATGGCCGCAGCGGGCTGGAGATTGAGAACAACGACGGGCACTTTGGCTCTCTGCACAACCGGCAGAACGGTCGAACTCAGCGCATAAGTCGTGACATGAAGAAAGATGATATCCACATCGGCGCATCGGAAGTCATGACCGGCCTGCATCGCTCTTTCCGGAGAGTCGATCAAGCCGAGATTGACCACCTCCACTCCGGGGCGCCGCAGCATGGCCGCAGTGATCTCCATGTATCCTTCCAATCTTAACCGAAGACCGGCGAACTGGCCCCAATACGCCTCGTTCCCAATACCAAACAATCCTATTTTGAGAGTGAGTTTCAGCTGCTGCGAGGAGGAATGTGACATAAGATTCATGCTGTATAATAGTGACATATTCAAACTGGCGGGTCTCAGGACAATTCGATGGTCAACTGGAACAAGGAGGTTGAGGATATTGATGCTCCGCTCCACAAGGGTTGAACACGAATGTCCAGGATTAGACCGTCTGGGTCAGGTATTGGTACAACGGCTATCAATTGGTCGGTTATTAAAGTGAATAGGGGTGAGGGACATGCGAGGGACATGTCGATCATTTTTCGGAGGCCACGCCAGACTAGGTCGCGGGATTGCAACAGCGATTTAACCCGTCCCCGCATTTCCTTTTCCTTCCGCATTTCCTTTCCTTGTCCCCGCATTTCCTTTCCTTGTCCCCGCATTTCCTTTCCTTGTCCCCAAATTTCCTTTCCGTCCCCAAATTTCACGTCCCCTTCATCGCAATAGCGATTTAACCCGTCCCCAGATTTCACGTTTCATTGTATTCAAGGCTTCGTAATCGATGGCCGCAGCGGGCTGGAGATTGAGAACAACGACGGGCACTTTGGCTCTCTGCACAACCGGCAGAACGGTCGAACTCAGCGCATAAGTCGTGACATGTGCAACAGCGATTTAACCCGTCCCCGCATTTTTCGTTCACGTCCCTGCATTTCCTTTCGTTTCCAATCGGTCCCCCTATTTCCCATTTCAGATCGAAAGCGCGCGCAGTTCCTTATCGAGGGACTCTGGCGGACACGACCAATCGATGTTTGATTCGACATCCGGAACGAAGCGCCGCAAGACGTCGCGCAACTTCTCGTGAAACAGTTTCTTCGAAGCATCATCGTAATCGCATGCCCAGGAGTTGGAGTGTTATCGGATGTGTGTCGGTCGCGCCTACGCATTTTCCGCAGACGCAATGACCCATCCTTACCCTCGCTCGTGCTCGTTGACGCGCGGAGGCTCGAGGCGTCTGCCCCTCCGGCATCCCAAAGTGAACGCGTTTATCGCCGTTGCGCCGAGCGCTATGGCACGGAGGGGTCAGGTGGGGATTCGGCTGCTTGTTCACCGGGCAGCGAGGACTTTGCCTCAGCAGTGCGGGCGGCGTTGCGGAGTTGGAGTTGCAACTCGGCATTCTGAATGAAAATGCTGCCGGTGTGGGATGCGCCGAAGCGCTGCAGGATTCCCTCCGCTTCAGCGCTTTGCCCCTGGGCTTCGAGTAATCGGGCGAGGTTTAACGAAGCCATCGGAGCAGCATACGATTGCGGATGTTCGACAAGCAGTTGCCGAAACAAACCGGCTGCCTGATCGGCTTGGCCTTGCTCCTCCCGAATAATAGCAAGGGCATGAAGCGCTCCGCCCGCAAGGAGGTGAGTCTTGTGCTGGGTCAGGAAACGTTCGAGAAACGCCGCGGCTTCAGCTGGCTTGCCGCCCTGCCGTTCGATATCCGCCGCCATGAGCAATGCTTCGGCAGCCACTGGTGAGGAAGGAAAATCGCGTGCAACACGTTCAAACTCAGAAACTGTCGAGGCGGCGGCGAATGCGGCGGCGGCATCGCGCGCCACTGAGACCTGGTTGGCCTGCCACCAACCGAAACCAATTGCTCCGGCCAACGTCGCCACGACGCCGGCAACGATTTTGAGCTTGTGCTGCTCCCAAAACTCTGGGTGCAGTTCGACAATCTGTTCGTCGTCCTCGAAGATGCCAGCCGACGGAGCGGAGCCGGGCGCAACAGGCGCGCGGAGCGGGGTTTGGGGGGGATCCTGAGCCATTGGCTGGGTAGGAGGGCGACGGGGCCGGCGGCTATGCTCCAAGGGAGGCTTTGGCTTCGTCTGCAAGTGCGGTACTGAGATAGCGTTCTCCCGTGGAGCAGGCGATTGTCACGATAAGCTTCCCTTTGTTTTCAGGACGTTTAGCCACTTCGATGGCCGCATGAACATTGGCACCCGAACTGATCCCGCCGAGGATTCCTTCTTCCCGGGACAAACGCCGTGCCATTGCGAACGCATCGTCGTTGGTCACGGTAATGACTTCGTCGACGGCATCCATGTGCAGATTGTTTGGGACAAAACCGGCTCCTGTGCCCTGAATCTTGTGAGGGCCCGGTTTCACAGGCTCATTGTTCCGCGTTTGGCTGATCACCGGAGAATCCTTTGGCTCGACGGCGATCGCTTTGAAATCGGGTTTGCGCTTTTTAAGAACTTCGGCGACGCCGGTGATAGTTCCACCTGTGCCCACTGCCGACACAAGGATATCAACCTTGCCATCGGTATCTGCCCAGATTTCTTCAGCAGTGGTGTTGCGATGGATTTCCGGGTTGGCTTCGTTGGCGAACTGCTGCGGCATGAAAGCGTTCGGCGTGTTGCGAACGAGTTCCTCGGCGCGTGCGATGGCGCCTTTCATGCCTTCGGGGCCGGGTGTCAGGACAAGCTTCGCGCCGAGCATGGCAAGCAGAGTGCGCCGCTCAAGGCTCATGGTTTCCGGCATGGTCAGAATTAACCGATACCCTTTGGCAGCTGCGACGAAGGCGAGTGCGATGCCCGTGTTGCCGCTTGTGGGTTCCACAATGACGGTTTCGCGATTGATTCGGCCATCACGCTCGCCCGCTTCGATCATGGCCATGCCGATGCGATCCTTGACGCTGCCAAGCGGGTTGAAAAACTCGCACTTGACCGCAATGAGCGCTTCGAGCCCCTGCGTTACATGATTCAGGCGCACAAGCGGGGTGCGGCCGACGGTCTCGACGATGTTGTTGTAGATACGTCCGTGATGAGGTTGATCGGTCATTTTGGGAGAACGAAACGAATGGAAAAAGTGGCATGCGCAATGCATCGACGCAAGGTGAATGCACGACGCTGCCGCTGGGGCAGGCATTGTGAAGCGGAGTCCAACAACGGGCTAAAACGAACCTCCCGTGCGGAATGGCGGGCGGTTTGGTGCGCCGGAGGGTGCGGAAGATCGGCGACCGACAGTCCGAGGCATGCGTCCGGGCGTGGGTGTGCGCCACGGGTTGGTTGGCCGCCCAAAAACTCCGCTGCCAAAACCCGGATCGGCCCCGATGCGCCTTGGGCGCTGGCTGCGTCCGATCGTGCGCCAGACTTCCTGAGAGTTGGCCATCCCGCGCATAAAATCGCCGAGCACTGCGCTGATGAGATCGCCGTTGGGAAATGTCGAATGGATATCGTCGTACTGATTCACTGTAAAGCGGCGTCGCACTTGCTCCAGTTCAGCAAGGCGGCGTGTGCGTGCGGCATGAATGCCGCGATGTTGGGAAAGTGCGTCCTCCATGCTGGCAGCATCCTCCTCAAGGGCACCGATTCGCTCCACGATTCGATCGTCGTCGGGGCCAGGTGTGAGGCGCGCTTCCGCCTGCAACTGCCTGATATCCTCGCGTTGCATCTGCGACTCGATCGTTTCGATTGCCTTAAGGAAAAGTTCGTCGCGGCCTTCGGCAAAAAGGTTTTTGCGGGCCGCGAGCGTACGGAACTCCGCGCCGACCGCCTCAATCTCGCGGTCAATCTCCTCAACCGCGAGGCGGGCTTGGTCGAGCGCCTCGCGAGCACTTTGGGCACCGGCAGCGTCGAGTGCCGCCTTTTCGTGGTGCTCAAGCTCGGCGATGGCTGCAGATGCCTTATGCTGGAGCGCATCTGCGTGTTCGCGCAACCGTTTCGGAATCTCGAGCAGCATGGCGTAGTTCGGGCGGGCCCGCCGGTAGTCGCAAACGCGTGCAACCCAACCATCAAGCGTGCGGGCGAGTCCTGAAGCGCGGTAGGAGGACGTCCCAAAGCCGCGATTCCATAGGTACATAAACAAGGGTTCGCGAAGGTATGGCCTGCCTTTTTCCTCGCGATCCTGCTCGGCGCGGCGGGCTTTCTCCTCTGCGCCTTCAGCATGACGTTGCGCATCTTGCGAGGCTGCGGCGAGGCGCTTATGCTCAGGATCGTCCTGGAGCTGGGTTTGAACGGTGGCTTCAAGCGTATCGAGACGCTCCGATGCTGAGGCCACAGTCTGTGCAGTGGACTCGCGGCGATTTTCCAGAGTTTTGCGGGTGCGTTCCGCACCCGAGAGCCGCTCGTCGAGAGAGAGGATTTCGGAATCGCGCTGTTGAAGGAGGTGAACGGCCTCGCGATCAGCATTGTCCATGGCGCTCAACAGATCGCCCGCCTCAATCTGCTTAAGGCGAGCCGCGGCAAGCTCCCGATACCTCGCAGCGGCCTCCCGCCGGAGAGCGGCAAGGGCATTTGAGACGGCTGCGATGCGCGTATCGATTTCGCGCAGCTCCGAGCGGGCCTGTTGGAGGGTGCGATCGATATTTCCGAGTGTTTCGAGGCCGGTGAACATGCAGGCGCAAACTTGTAGGTGAAAATTTACCAGGAAAGAATGGCGCCCCCGGCCGTTGGGATCAGATATTCGGGCTCGGGTTGCCCGGATTTTTTCCTCGCAAACACATTATTCTGGATGATGCCATCGTCACGTTTATCGGCCTGGACGCTGCGGAAGGTCTGTTCGTCAACGCGCAGACCCCATTTGTCGGCTAGTATGACGCGGCCGGTTTCCTCGTCGCTTATTCGTACGCGTACCTGGGCGCCATCCGGCGCGATGGCCTCAACAATGATATAATAATTGCGCGCAGACTCGTTCACCGACGGGACGCGCCAGACGCCAGTGGTGCTATCGGCCACCACGCGCAACTCGTATTCCTGGGCGAGATCCTCCCGGAATGCCTCCAGCGTGGCGAGAATTTTGCGGGTCCTCGCATGATCACCGGACTCGAACGCGGAGGCCGCCTCGGCGGCCAGCCGTGCGCTGCGTGCGGTGGCGTCCTCGGGTGGGTTCAGGGCCGCGATGGCATCAATCTGCGCTTGGATTCGCGGGGAGAGTTCGGCTATCGCGCGCTGTTGAGGATAGGCTACGAGAAATATCCATGCTGCGATGATGGCGCCCAGCAATCCAACAAGTATAAGCAGGGGCGGCGCCCACTTGCTCCGGCGGACATAAAAATGCGCGAGCGCGCGAGAAAGGCTGGGGGGCGGGGGATCGTATTTAAACCGATCTTCGTGAAGGGCGGCGACGCCCTCTTTGAGGACGCTCTCGGGGACGTCGATACCCTGGGCGGCATAGATGCGTTTGAGTTGGCGGATAAGATCCTCGTCGCGTGCACCGGCGTTGAGTTCGCGTTCAACTAAAGCGGAGCGGTGGCGGATGGTGTCCACAACATCCATCGCCATCATCAATTCACTAAGAGGCAGGGTGCCGCCGGACGATTCGGAGGCGGTGTTCAGCTCCGCGCCGGTGGCCCCGGCGGTTTTAGCCGAGGAATCAGCCATTCGGTTCAAGTTCTGCCGCGGCGAGTTTTGCTCCATCGCGGGCGAGACGTGCGAGGCGTTGTTTGCCATCTTCGACAGCGTCCCGGATTTCGTCTGCGTTCTGAGTGCTCAACCGGCGCATTTCCTGCACAATCTCCATGGACCGTTCCTGATAGTTCGCGACTGCATCGACCAGTTTTTTCACGGCCTCAAAACGGATCGTCGGTCCGTAACCGGCTTTGAGCGCTTCTTCCTGCACTGTGCCGCCGACTTCAGCGAGATCTTCTATGGAACGCGATACGCCTTCCTTCATTGCCTCTACAGTCTGCGTGGACTCGTGAAGACCGAACAAGCCGGTGAACGAAGCGCTAAGAGCGGTGAGCACCGATTCGTTTGTACCG
This sequence comes from uncultured Chthoniobacterales bacterium, assembly GCA_964652295.1. Taxonomy (GTDB): domain Bacteria; phylum Verrucomicrobiota; class Verrucomicrobiia; order Chthoniobacterales; family CALDSX01; genus CAZZCL01. The sequence continues at coordinate 22,767 of CAZZCL010000025.1, read as the reverse complement.
AAAAACGAGATCGCCTGTTGATAGACGCGTTCTTTGGCGCTGGTGGTCTGGCGAAGCCTTGCCATAATCACCTCGGACGTGTTGTAGCTGACGGTCAGATTGTCAGCCAGATCCTTGGCAATCTGATAACGTTCTTGTTCGTGTTGAACGGCGCGCAATCGCTCGTCCCGGACGAGCTCAAGCCGCGCTGTCTCTGCGCGGTCGTCGCCTTCATACTCTTCGATGGCTTTCGAAGACGCTGCGAGAGCTTCCTTGGCGGTCTCGAGTTGTGCTTCGGCTTTCTTGAGGACTTCGAGCGCAAGCACTTCGCTTTCCTTGAGAGCCGCACGGAAGTCGAGATAGGCGTTCTGGATCACGTTCTCGCGCTGAATCTGGTCGTGGGAATCAGCGGCGACTTCAAGATAGGTCGTCTTGATTTTGTCGAAGCGCGCCGGGATGTCTCCGCGGGTGGCTTTCATCCAGATGTTGGCCATGCGCTCAAACAAAGTAATCTTGCCGTCCTCAATTTGTTTGACCATGGATTTTGCGTCGTCGCGGATGGAATCGAACGATTGTGCAATATCCGCGTAGCGCTCGCCGATCCGCATGGCCCCCACCTGCTCTCGCACGACTTCATTAAAAACGGATGCGTGGGAAAGGGTGCGGGCAATGGCGAGGATGCGTTGTTCGTCCAGGTCTGAGATACGCTGGATGAGATCGATCACGGGAGGCTCCTCGCTCTTCTCGGGAACGAGACCGAGACTGCGCAGGCCTGAGACGGCCTTATCCAGAACGGCAAGGGCACCTGCACTTTGTACCGGGGGAACGGACGAGGTTTGCGAGGCGGAGGGAGTTGTTGAATCGGGCATGATGATGGTTTGTGGTGCGGGGTGACGGAGTGCTGTGAAGAGCGGTCAACGCCGGATCCGCCAGGTTTCAATATTAGTATAAGCGCTCTATGCCAAGCGGCCTGCGATTGGCAAGATCTATTGCGGGTTTGCGATGCGGGGTTTGGGGCGGGGGGTGGCACAGCAGGCGCAGCCAAGGCGTTACACTGGGCTTTGTTTGCCGGTTGCCGGGGTGTTGCGCCGCCGACTCCTGGGCACGCGCACCGCAAGACGTTGTCTGGCTACGCGAAACTCCACAGGCACATTGCCCAGCAGTTCGCCATCCACTTCGACGGGCACGTCTGAATCGCTGGTGACACGTAGCCATGGTGTTTGGAAGTATTCGACATCGTCCATGGCCGCATGTGTGCCGAACAGCACCCCTTGGAGATAGCGCACCAGATCGAGGTGTCCAACGCTCTTGAATACGATCACATCGAGGCGACCGTCGTCGAGGCTGGCATCGCGAAAGAGCGGAAAAGGCCCGCCGTAGAACCGCCCGTTTCCCACCAGCACGAAGGATCCAGCCAGTGCCGGACGCCCTTCGGCATGAATGGCGAGGCGGGGCGCCTTACGTCCGGCAATCACCGTAGCCGCAAACATGTAACTCAGCGGGCCAAAGGTTTTCTTGTCGTGCCAGCGCGTTTCCTTGACGACCTGCGCGTCGAGACCAACCCCGGCAAGCTGGATGAAATATTGATCGTTGGCAAGGGCGAGGTCCACTTCACGATCCATGCCATTTTCAATGGCATCCCAACATTTCCTGAAGTCTATCGGCAGACCCAGTTCCGTTGCGAACACGTTCATAGTTCCCGCCGGCAATAACCCGAGCCGCACGCCGGAGTCCGCAATTCCGTTTACGACCTCGTTGATCGTGCCATCGCCACCTGCGGCTACGATAATGCCGTACCCCTGCGCGACACCCCGTTCCGCAAGCGCTTCAGCGTCTCCTGGCGCAGACGTGGTTCGCACCACTGCCCGGGGAGAGAGGCGTTCAATGCGCTCGCGCAGGGCCGCTCCGCGCTCGCCGCGCGCTGCAGGATTAAGGATGACAAGAATGCGATCCACGAGAATACAAACGATGCGGCGGACTCAAAGGCTCCGTCAACCCGGCGCGGGGAGTGGGCTGCGCCGATTCAGGTGGCGTGCATGTCGATCAGGACTTTGCCGTGGCGGGCGCCTTCCGCTGCACGCTCCACCGCACTGGCGAAATCGGCAAATTTGTGCACAGAATCGACCGGCGTGGATAATACCCCATCGATCGCAAGCCGGCCGAGTTCTTCGAACATGGCCTGGCGCGCGATCGAAGAGGCGTGTTCCAACCAGCGGGATACCCAGAAGCCACGACACACGATATCCTTGAAAATAAGATGCGCGTTGGAAACCGTGAGCGGACGCCTGCTCATGGCACCGTATGTGACGATTGTGCCTCCGTTCGCAAGTAGGCTTATGAGACGGGATGCGCTTTCTCCGCCCACGCAATTCAAGGCCAGCTTCAGAGGGGCCCCGTCGAGAGCTGCGCGGCCTGCGTCTTTGGCAGAGTCGTCGTCGAGAATCACAGCGCCATTTTCGGAGCTGCCGAGTTCCTTCTGCAGTTCGTCCATAACCTCCTCGCGCCGAACAAAGTTCAGCGTGCGGAAGCCACGATGGCGGGCGATTTGGATAACGTGACGCCCCACTGCGGAGTTGGAGGCATTTTGAGCGACCCAATCGCCCCGCTGAAGCTCGCCAAAATCCGAGAGCATCCGCAATGCCGTGGAGGGATTCACCCGAAGGGTGGCGGCTTGTTCCGGGACGATTCGCTCCGGGAGAACAACGCAATCTGCAAGATCCGCTACAAGCGCGGTTTGCCAGGCGCCAGCCCTCATTGGGGGAAGGACGCGCATGCCTGTGAGGGAGGAGGCGACGCCCGGTCCGCATTTCTCAACGATGCCACCTCCTTCAAGACCGGCGACGAAAGGCGTATCGGGCCTGTAGCCGTAGCGCCCTTCGATCAGATTCAGATCTGCCGGATTGACCGGCGCCATTTCCATACAGACCAAGATCTGTCCCTCGCCCGGATCGGGGAGTTCTCCCTGTTCAAGGGCAAGGACGGCCCGTGGTTCCCCGAATTCGCGGCAGACAACTCGCTGTGAAATCATGATGTGCGTAGGCGGCGTCGGACAGGCTCAATGGCGGCAAGCCGCGGCGCCGCGACATGTTGTGAGTGGAAAACTCCGACCATAGTTGTATAATACATGTTGGTAGGCCTTGCGATCAAGGCCACAGTAATTTGCGATAGATTCCTTAGAAAAACGAGCAATGACGACTTACGTGTATGAAACTCTCCCGGCTAACGGCGAAAAGCCCCGGCGCTTTGAAGTCCTTCAGCGCATGAGCGACGAGCCGTTGCGCACGCATCCTGATACCGGAGAGCCTGTGCGGCGCGTGATCAGCGGAGGATACGGACTGATGGGCGTCGCCCAGAAAACCGAATCATCAGCGGCATCCGGTGGGCAGTACGGCGGCTGCTGTGGTGGTTCTTGCGGATGCGGCTGACCCTGGGTGGGCGGCGGGACATTCTGCCCGCGACGACATCATGATTCCGTGCCCACAACAGGGTGCGGACCGGCAAGCTCACGGTACAGTTCCGCCGTTTGAACGGCGATGGACGTCCAACTGAATTTTTCGAGAACCCGTTCGCGGCCCGCCTTTCCCATGCGGTCAGCCAGCGCGGGATCGCTCACAACGAGATTGATGCCGTCCGCAAGATCGCGGGCATAAACGGCGGGATCACGCGGTTCGTAAGGTGGCCCCTCGATCCGGTCCACTGCGACAAGTACGCCGGTTTCGCCGTCGACAACGACTTCCGGAATGCCGCCGACGGCAGCGGCTACAACGGGGGTCTCGCACGCCATCGCCTCCAGGTTGATGATGCCAAACGGCTCGTAGATGGAAGGGCAACAAAAGACGGAAGCGTGGGAATAGAGCGCGACCTTGTCTGGGGTGGAGACCATTTTCTCGATCCAAACCACGCCATCGCGGGCAGCCCGGGCCTCATCGACTGCGGCGCGCATTTCTGAGGCGATCTCTGCCGTGTCCGGCGCTCCGGCGCAGAGAACGATCTGAAGCCGTGGATCGATTTGCGGTATGGCGCGGACGAGATGCACAATGCCTTTCTGGCGGGTGATGCGTCCCACAAAAAGCACGTAGGGCCGCGTGGGGTCGATGCCGAAGGCGATCAATGCTTCCGGAGCCTCGACCCGTCTGAATTCGGCGGGGTCGATGCCGTTGTGGATCACGTGGATGCACGACGGGTCCACGTCGAACAAACGCAGCACATCTTGGCGCGTGCCCTCTGAAACGGTGATGACCGCATCCGCCATTTCGAGAGCTGTGCGTTCCAGCCAGACTGTGAAGTCGTAACCGCCGCCAAGCTGATCCCGTTTCCACGGTCGCAATGGTTCAAGCGAGTGGACTGTAATCGCGAGCGGTGTCCCGTAGTTCAGCTTCGCCAGGATGCCGCCGAAGTGCGTGTACCACGTATGGCAATGCACGACATGCGCATCGATCCCGGTCGTGTTGAAATCAAGACAGCGTTGCAGCGCTCCGAAAATTGCCTTGAAGGCCGGTGGCGAATCGAAAAGGGAAGTATCCGATGGAAACGCGCGGGCCTTGAGCCGTGCCTCGTTCAGCGCTGCGCCGTCGAAACTGCGCACTTCCACATCGATCAGTTTGGCCAGTTCGCGGCTCAGATATTCGACATGAACTCCCGCACCGCCGTACACGGCCGGGGGGAATTCGTTGGTGAGGATAAGCGTTTTCATGACAAGGACCCCCGGCCGGTGCATCAATTGCCGATCAGTTCCCGCGTCAGCGTCTCCCATTCTTCATCGAATGACACGCTCGCATCCGGAGTGGTCCGCCCGGCACGTGTGTACCAATGCTCCGCATTCGAGCCATCACCTTCCTTCCGGTGGAGGTAGGCATGAACGAGATCGCCCTCGCGGGATCCCGCCTCTTGCGCCTCGCGATGTGCAAGCTCCCAATCGCCCTGCCGGTCGTGATAAAGCGCTGCAAGCGGTGCTGAAAGACCGGTCGGAAGTGCCTCGCCCGCCTCAGCCAATGTTTTAAACTCATCGAATCTCACAATGTAACCATGGCAGGGGACGCAAAGGTGACGCAAGACGAAACTCCGCGTTCTCTGATGCAATAGGGGAGCCCAAACCGGCGGGACGACCGGCTTAGAGAAGTTCGATCTGCTCCTCCGAGCCGGAAGTCCCAAGATCGAAGCGGGTGGGCAGGGCGATCTCAAGTCCGAAACGACGGGCAAGCCGGCGGCAGGTAGCGGGAGCGAAACCTTCGTAGTGGTTTGCGGCAAAAATCCATGCGGGTCGTCCGCTCGCAGCTGTTTCGCGGGCGATGCGCGGAACCCATGCATCCAGGGATGCGTCGCGGCCTGCAAAGACGTCGTTGACGCTGCTTTCGCTGTGCCGGTGAGTGTCGCCTCCGCCGAGCAGGCGGACATAAAGCAGTTCACCGGTGGCAGGCTGCAGTTCGAACGCGGCAAGATCTTCGGATCCTGCGGCAGTCATGTCGTGCCAAACCCATGCGGCCCCGGCAGTCTGCATGACATCGACAACGTCCGGCGTATGCCATGCCGGGTTGCGAAATTCCACGGCCCACTGAACGCCGCTCGGTAGCGCGGCGAGGAATGCCTGCAAATCCGGGAAACTGTCGGATGGATGCAGAGAGGGAGGGAGTTGAACAAGTAGGCAGGCGAGGCGGGAACCGAGCAGGCTCATCCTGTCTGCGAACGCAGCCGCCTCCCCTACAGCGTTGCGGAGCCGCGCTTCCTGAGTGATCGCACGCGGGATCTTGCATGCAAAACGAAAATGGGGCGGCGTCTCGTCTCGCCATGTGCGCACGACGTGAGGAGCCGGAGCATGGTAGAAGGTTGAATCGACCTCGATCGCATCAAAAAAGCGGGCATAGAACGCCAAACGCTCATGGGCCGGGAGGTTGCGGGGATATAGTGCGCCTTCCCATTCGTCATAGCTCCACCCGCATGTGCCAAGCCGCGGGAGGGGATCGATTGTGTGCGGTTTCAAGCCGATTGAAAGTAGGCGCGCTGTTTGGCCGTGATAGAGACGCCAAGACGTTCCAGCACAAGAAGCATGTCTTCCCAGACTTTGCGCTTCTGCGCGGGCGACTGGTTGCGGAGAAGGTATGCGGGATGATATGTAGGCATGACGGGGACGGTCAGCGCGGCACCACCGTGCTGCTCGGGAATTTCGAGCATCTGCCATTGTCCGCGCACGGTGTTGAGGACAAACTTTCTTCCGAACAACCCCTCCATGGCGATGGCTCCTAGCGCGACAACAACTCGGGGACGCACAACGCGGAGCTGCGCAAGCAGGTGCGGCAGGCACTCAGCCATTTCCGCTGGGGTCGGAGGGCGGTTGCCCGACGCGCCCTGCGGCATGTCAGGGCGGCACTTGAGCACATTGGCGATGTACACCTGTTCCCGGGTGAAATTCATTGCGGCGATGATACGCGTGAGAAGCTGACCGGCGCGGCCAACGAAAGGTTCTCCCTGCGCATCTTCGTCAGCTCCAGGGGCTTCGCCGACAAACATCAGTTCGGCGCCGGGGTTGCCCACGCCAAAAACGACATGCGTGCGGGAGGCGGCGAGGTGCGCACATTTTTCGCAGGGCAATACCGATTCGCGCAGAGCAGCCATGGCAGCGGGCCGCAAATCGGTTGAAGACGGCGTCACCACCAGCGGGGCCGATTGTGAGGGCGACTGTTTGCCCGCGCTGCGCAGAGGTGTAACGGGTGCGGCGTCCGGGCCGGGCTGCCGCGGCTGTGGCAGAGCCGAGGCGAGGGCGACTGCGCGCAGACGCTGCGCAGTTTCGACAGAGAATTTTGTGGCGCGCTGACGATGAGGCGGGAGCCGGGTGAGGGCGGCCGTGAGAGCGTGGCCGGAAATCATGCGGCGGCGCGGTCGCTGGAGAAGGCGGTGAGGCGGTTTTGCGCATCGCGCTCGGTTCGTTGGCACACGATCCGACACAACTGTTTGACCGTGGGATCGGCAAGACGATAGCGAACGAACATGCCGGAGCGCGTGCGTTGAACGATGCGTGCCTCGAGGAGAATGCCCAGATGCTTGGAAACGGTGCCTTGTTTGAGGCCGGTCTGAGCGACAAGCGCCGAGACGTTGAGTGGGGCGGCCATAAGTTCGCGCAGGAGGAGGAGGCGCGAAGGTTCGGAGAGAACGGTAAATAACCGTGCGGCAGCATAGAGATGCGCATCGGAAAGAATGGAACTGGTAGAAAGCGGCGCTTTTTTGTCTTGCATATCGCGATATGGTAATATCTAATCTTCTTGTCGGTGCACGCTGCGGGCGGCTTTTGCGCTGCATTCAATTTGCCGTCGCTCGCCTGCGCCTCACACACCATCTCAATGAAAACGCTCTCCGCTTCTCAAATCAACCCCGATTCCTCAGATGCCGTCTTTCTCGATGTCCGCACCGCGGGCGAGTTCGGTACAGTCCACATTCCCGGGAGCATCAACCGGCCGCTTGGCAGATTAAACTCCGGCGAAGTGCGCGCTCTGGCGGGATCGCGCACGTGTTATGTGGTGTGCCAAAGCGGAGAGCGTGCGAAAACAGCAGCCGCAAAACTGGATGCTGAGGGTCTCGATGTGGCAATCCTGGATGGTGGCATCGAAGCTTGGAAAGCCAGCGGACGCGAGGTTGCGCGCGGCGAACGCGGAGTGCTTCCGCTCTCGCGCCAGGTGCAGACCGCGGCCGGTGTCATCGCGCTTGTCGGCTGCGTTGCAGGCTGGTTGGTAAACCCCGCATGGTTTGGTGTGGCGGCTTTTGTGGGGTTTGGGCTTCTGGCGGCGGGTTTGACCGGTTTTTGCCCCATGGCAATGCTGCTTGCGCGGATGCCCTGGAACGCTGGGTCGGCCGGACGCACAAGCTGCGAACCGGCAGCGCAGGGTTAATGTGGAAGCTCGTACCGCGAAGAATTTTTTGAAAATGACCAAGCGCGTTTTGATTATTGGTGGGGTGGCTGGTGGCGCATCCTGTGCGGCCCGGCTGCGCCGTCTGGATGAGTCGGCTGAGATCGTGCTTCTCGAGCGGGGTCCGCATGTGTCTTTTGCAAATTGCGGCCTGCCGTACCGGCTGGGCGGCGTCATTCAAACGGACGAAGCGCTGCTGGTGACAACACCGGAGCTGCTGCGCAGTCGTTTCGCAATCGACGTGCGAACACGCCATGAGGTGGGTATCATAGACAGGGAGCGGCGCGAGGTACGGGGGGTGAACCTCGATACCCAGGAAGAATTTGTCGAACGTTATGATTCCCTGGTGCTCTCGCCGGGAGCAGTCCCGGTGCGTCCTCCGTTGCCGGGGATCGATCTGGAGGGCATCTTTACGCTGAGGAACATCCCCGATCTGGAACGGATGCGGGCGTGGATTGTCCAGCGGAGCGCACACAAGGCGGTTGTGGTCGGCGGGGGTTTTATTGGCCTTGAGACCGCGGAAAATCTCAAGCACCTCGGGTTGAGCGTGACCGTGGTCGAAATGCTGGATCAGGTCATGCCGCCCATGGATCCAGAGATGACACGACCGCTTGAAGAACACATGCGCTGTCATGGTTTGACGCTTGCTCTTGGCGACGGTGTTGCGGGATTTGAGCGCAAGGCGGATGGCGGATTGCGGGTCCTTACGAAGGGGGGGGTTGCCCACGATGCAGATGTCGTTTTGCTCGCGATCGGGGTGAAGCCCGACAACGCTTTGGCGAAAGCTACAGGCCTGGCAATCGGGGAGCGGGGTGGAATCCGCGTCGACGAGCGCATGCGCACCAGCGATCCGGCCATCTACGCCGTTGGCGATGCGGTGGAAGTGCGCGATGCCATCCTGGGCCAATGGACATTGCTGGCTCTGGCCGGCCCGGCGAACAGACAGGGCCGCGTGGCGGCCGACAATATTACCGGGCGCGAAAGCCACTTCCGCGGTGTGATCGGCACTTCGGTATGCGGCGTGTTCGACATGGCGGTCGCGTCGACGGGGGCCAGCGAGAAGGCATTGAAGAGGGCCGGGCGCAGCGATTACACAGTCATTCGCCTGCATCCTGCGCATCATGTTGGGTATTATCCCGGAGCTGAAAAGCTGCATATCAAGGCGATTTTCGAGAATGGTTCGCGCCGACTGCTTGGGGCGCAGATCGCAGGGAGGGAGGATGTGGCACGCAAGGCGGACGTGTTCGCGACATTCCTGCAGATGGGGGGCACGGCGGACGACCTTGCGGAAGCCGAGCTTGCCTACGCCCCGCAGTTCGGTAGCGCCAAGGATGCGGTCAATCTTGCAGGGATGATCGCTCAAAACGTTCTGGACGGTTCCTCACCGCTGTTTGCCAATCATGATGCCACTGCACAAATTCTCGACGTTCGGGAGCCCGATGAATTGCGGGTGGAAGGGCGACACCCGACCGCAATCAATATTCCGCTGGGGCAGCTTCGCTCGCGTGTTGGCGAGCTTGCCCGCGAACGCACCGTGGCGGTTTACTGCGAAAGCGGGAAACGCGCTTATGACGCGCAACGCCTGCTGAGACAGCGCGGGTATGATGCGCGACAAATTACTGGGGGCTGGATCTCTTTGAAGGATTCGGTTAGCCCGGGCGAATCTGTCTGATCCGGCTTACATCTGCACGGTCACGTCGACTTCGCCCGTGTGAACGGGCAGGATCGCCCCGTCGATCGGCTTGCCACCTACAAGGATGGATGCGGGATTCTTCCCGCCGCCGGGTCTGTTCCGGATGGTAATATGGTAGACGCCGCCGCGAAAACGGCGCGTTACACGCGCCTCGGGCAGCGCGGCTGGCAGGCAGGGATCGATCAGCAAGCCGTCGTACTCACGGCGGGCCCCAAGGATATACTCGATCAAAAGCTGTGCAAACCAGCCGCTGGTGCCTGTGCGCCATGGATAACCGCTCTGACCATAGATGAATGGCACGCTGGAATAACTGTTCACATAGCTGAACGGCTCCGCGCGGGAACGCCCGATCGGATTCTCCGGGCTATCTGGCGTGACCTTTACAAAGGCGCGCCACGCCTGTTCATGCCGCCCCAACAGACAATCCGCCACACCCTTGAAGCCGGCTGCGTGATTGTAACAGCCGCCGTTTTCATTGGCTCCGGGCATGGAAAGCGACATGTGGCCGACGCGCGGATCGTACTCGGCATAAGGTGGCGTGCAGATGCGATACCCGATATCGTCTTCCAACAGCTCATCGATCCTGCGCATGATGGCGTGCGCACGCTCACCCTCGGCGACGCCACTGAGCACAGCCCAGCTTTGTGTGTTGAGATAAATCTGGCCATACTTGCAATCCCTCGACCCGATGCGGTAACCGCCCTCGCAGATGGTGCGGACATACCATTCCCCATCCCACGCTGTGTCGTTGAGGCGTTGCCTGAATGTGGCGTAGAGCGAGGTCATCTCGCGTTCAACATCGGCCTGCCCGGTGCGCCGCGCGATCTCGGCGAGCTCGCGTAAGCCAAGGCAGAGTTGCATGGTAACGAAGACGCTCTCGCGTGGGCCGGCCTCCATCGTGGCTTCAAGACCGTCGTTCCAGTCTGCTACATGCTGGTCGCACAATCCATTGCGCCCGGTGTCGTTGGCGAGAAAGCGGACTGAACGCAGCGCGTGGTCCCAAACCGTGCCAGTTTCTTCGGATTCAAAGTACGGCACGTTACGGTTCAGTAGGTTAAAATCCCCAGACTCCCTCAACAATGCTGCAAGCGTCTGTGCAATCCACGCAGGTTTGTCGGAATATTGCATCCGGTTGAGTGGGCGAAAGCCATGCGGGACGCTGCCATTCGGATACTGGCTCGCCAGAGCCCGGAGGAAGTTTGCCTCGGCTGCGGAGTAATCCGCCATGGCCAGGGCCATGTCCACCTGAAGATTGTCGCGAAAACCGCTTTTGTTGATGAGATAATTGTACAGCTGTTTTTTGAGGAAGATGTTAAACAGGCCGTTATACAAATCCTGACCCACATCGATTAAGAAGGCTGAGGCTCGCCGCGTTTCCACGTCACGCGCTTCTTCGCACCATGCGTCCAGTTGTTCCGGCGAAAGGCGCTTGCGGAGTTCGACAACTTCCGCAAGATCGGCCGCCTGACCAAGAATGAAGTCCGCACGAGCAGAGCCGTTAGGCGGAATATCCAGAGCAACCTGCACTGTGGCGGCGCAATCCGGTCCATAACCCGGACGGCCATCGCAGTTCCATCCATCGAGAATGCGAGGCGCGCCAAGTGAAAAATCCATGCGCGTAAAATGATCGCGGTAGCCGTTGGCGTTGCGGAATCCGGACAGTGCCATGAGATAACCTTTGAACCTCGGTCCCGGCAGGCCGGGTCTGCGGTTGGTGACGAGCACACCGGAAATTTCGGGATGTACCTCGGCGAAGTTTTCCTTGCCGAGTGCGCGTCCCTCGCGGTCTTTACCCGTGAGCTGAAACATTGCGTAGCTGAACACAGAGATCCGACGGGGACGATTTTCGAGGTTTTCAATCTCGATCGTCGTGCATTCAATGGGAACCCGTTGGGGAACGAATACCCGCTGCGTTGCACGCAGTCCGGCGCAGGAACCTTGGATCACGGTTTTCTCGCGGTGATATTCAGTCACCGAGTCGGACACCGCTTGTGGGGCGGGCGGCCCGCCGGGACAGAATACGACACAGCTTTCGTCGTCGCGGATGTAATGATACTTGGCGTCATACCCAACAAGATTCACTGTGACGCCGTCTGCATCGCGGATCCATGTCGGGCCATCGTTGATGTTGGAGCAGTCGGCGTACATCTCCGGACCGTTCTGGTCGATGGCAGTGCAGTGCAAATTCCACCATTTGCGCGGCGGCTCGGCGGTAAGAACGAAACAACCGCGGCCAGGATCGAAATGTCCGTAGTCAGAAAAACGTTTGGCGTTCATGACCTTTTCACCACGCTGTCCAGCCACCGTCCACAGGCAGGATGGCGCCGGTGATATACTTTGACGCGTCCGAGGCGAGAAACACGGCGACGCCCTTGAGATCGTCCTCGGCGCCGGTCCGTTGCAGCGGTGTGCGGGCATTGATGCGTTCGAGCACTTTGCCCTGAAGGATGTGCCGATTCTGATCTGAAACAAATGTGGCGGGACAGATGCAGTTTGCGCGCACGTTGTACTGTCCAAGGCTGCATGCAATCTCGCGGGTGAAATTGACCACGGCTCCTTTGCTGGCTTGGTACGCCGGAAACTCGAAGGGTTCCAACCGGTTCTCCACGTAAAGCCCTTTGTCCATGCCGACCATGCCGTAGATGGAGCTGATTGTGATGATGGAACCGGTGCGGCGGGTGCGCATGTGTTCGGCCGCCACAGCGCATGTGAGATACGTGCCGGTGACATTCACAGACATGATGCGCTCCCATGTTTCGAGGCCTTCGGGTGCAAGCGGATGCCCGTCGTTTATTCCTGCGCTGGTAATGACGATGTCCAAATGTCCGAAGCGTTCGATAGTGCGCGCGACGGCGTCGATATTCTGTTGGCGATCAGAAACATCAAGCCTGAGCGTCATGGCGCGGGCGCCCCAGCTGGCGATGGCGTCCTGCGCTTCCGCTGGCGCATTATTGGGATTGGCAGACGCGAGAGCGACGTTTGCTCCGGCTTCCATAAGACCCTCCGCCATCTGTAGACCGAGCCCGCGTGTGCCACCTGTGATGAGTGCAGTTTTGCCGGAAAGATCAAAGAGTTGTTGTACGGAGGCAGACATAGAGACTGAGGTACGAGGTGGTGAAACGTTCAGGATTTGGAGAGGCGTTGTTTAAGGGAGGCAAGGGCGGATTTAGCGGCTTCATTGAGCAGGTTCCGGGGCAGCGCGTCTGTGTCGTTCCAAAGAGCCGAGAGATTTTCTATCAGCAAACGCACAGTTGTGCTGTAGGCGTCGGTTGTTACTCCGGCCTGATGCGGGGAGAGTGTCACGTTATCGAGAGCGAGCAACGGATCGCTGGGCGGGGGCGGTTCGTGCATGAATACGTCGAGTGCGGCCCCTGCGATGCGACCAGCTTTCAGGACCGCGATGAGTGCCTCTTCATCGACAAGTTCGGCGCGGGCGGTGTTAATGAGATATGCCGTCGGTTTCATAAGCGCGAGCTTCCCTGCGTCGATGAGACCTCGCGTTTCGTCGGTGAGTTTCGCGTGGATCGACACAAAATCCGCCTCGCACATGAGGCGGTCCAGATCGGCTTTTTCGGCGCCGCACTCCGCAAGTGCTTCGGCTGGCACATAAGGATCGCAGACTAGAGCGCGCACTTCGAATCCGGCAAGTTTGCGCACCATGAGACGTCCAATGGCGCCGAACCCGACGAGGCCGATGGTGCGCCCCGGCAATTCTGGAACACAGTGCGAGTTGGCGAATTCCTTGCGCCAGACGCCAGTTTTTAGCGCGGCATGAGCACGTGCGATGTTTCGCATTTCGGCGAGGATGATTCCGATTGTATACTCTGCCACGGCATGCGCGTTGCGCCCGACGGTATTAAGGACGGCGATTCCGCGCCGGGTCGCCTCGTCGAGCGCCACATTCTGGATGCCGGTTCGACCGACGCAGATGAGCTGCAGCCGCGGTGCGGCATCAAGTACGGCTTGGTTTACCGGGCAGAACTGCGTGAAAAGCATCTCGGCATCGCCAACGGCATCGAGAAGATTCTGTGGTGCCGGGATTGCCTCGGCGCCGTGTTGTTCTGCAGCGAGATTATGTTTCTGAAGCGTCTCAAGATCGCCCGTGTCCCAGTCCAAAGCGGTCAATCGGATCGAGGCAGGCAGGCGCGGGGCGGCGATTTCCCGGAATAGGGCTGCTGGAAGGAACAGATCGCCGATCGCGATAAACGTCACAGGATTCATGGCCAGGATTTGGGTGAAGGAAGGTCAGTGCATCAGCAGACCGCCGCTGATATCGACAGTGCTGCCGGTCATATAGCGAGCGCGATGGGAGACGAGAAAGACGGCGACATCCGCAACCTCCTGCGGTTCTGCGATGCGACGGAGAGGAATCCGCCGAAGATACTCATCCCGATTTTCCGCAAGCGCTTTCTCCGTTGCGGGCGTCTGGGCCATCCCTGGCGCAAGCGCGTTGCATGTGATGCCCTTGTCCGCGACCTCCCGCGCGATGGATTTGGTGAGCCCAAGAATGCCGGCTTTAGCCGCTGCGTAATGCGCATGGCCAGTTGTGGCTCCGCGGAACGCGGCCTGAGAGGAAATGTTCAGGATGGCTCCGCCGAGGCCGATACTGTTTCGCAACATCTGGCGAACCATAATCTGGCAGGTGAGATAGTAGGAGGTGAGATTCACATCGAGAGTCTTCTGCCAGCGTTCGTCTGTGATGTCGACGAACCAGTCATGCGGCCAGAGCTGATGCGAATTGATGAGGATGTGCAGCGGACCGAAGCGGCCTTCGGCATTGGCAAACGCGGTTTCGACTGACGACCGCTTTGTCACATCGCAATAGAACGGATGAGCGCCCGCGGCTGGCCGACGGGCGTCGGCGGCTGCTGCTTCGGCACGTTCTTCGTCAATGTCGAAGCAGGCGACATTGCAACCTTCGGCAGTCAATGTGGCCGCGAGAGCGCGGCCGATGCCTCCGGCGGCACCGGTTATTACAGCAGTTTTGTCGGTGAGTTTAAGATCCATTACGGAATGAGGCGTCGGACTTCAATGTTTCGTCAAGGGCGTTCCAGACCGGTTTCATGGCTTCAGTGATGCTCTTAAACGTTGCGAATCGTCCGACGTAGCGTTCGAAGAGCGACGGGTTGGGTTCGTGCGTGCGTTCGCTGCGGGCCATGGTCATAGCCGCGTCAGCAAGGGATGTATGTGCGCCGACTCCGGTAGCGGCGCACATCGCAGCTCCGAGTGCGCCCACTTCGCGCGCTGCTGGGACGCGGAGCGGCAGCCCCAGTACATCGGAGAACATCTGGCTCCACACGGCGCTGCGTGAAGCCCCGCCGGAGAGCCGTACATCCGTGGCTGTTTTTCCACCGTCGAGCAGGCGTTCAACATGCACCGCATGGCTGAACACGACACCTTCGAATAGAGCAGCAAGAAGATGCTTGCGCTGTTGCCAGCCGGCGAGGCCATAAAACCCCGCACGCGCATTGGGCTGTGTGTTGGAGCCGAACAGGTACGGATGAAAAAAGACGGGGGAAGTGCCCGGCTCGACACTGGCTACAATCTCGTTGACAAGATCGTAAACCGAAACACCGCGTGCGGTGGCATCGCGCTCAAGATCGCGGCACGCTTCACGCACAAACCAGGTCAGGTTTGCTGTGGAGGATGCAGACGCCTCCAGCTCTTCCCAGACGCCGGGAATGGCATGGCGCGAGGTGCCGAAGATGTCCGTGCGATTGTGCGCGGAGGAAACGAAGAACTGGTTGATGGACCATGTGCCGGCGACGATGGAGAGCTGGCCAGAGGCGGTTGCGCCGGCACCAAGCGCCGAAGCGTCGATATCGGCCAGACCCGCAACTACAGGCGTGCCTGCAGGCAGACCTGTTGCCGCTGCTGCGTCGGACGTAACGCTCCCGATCGCCTCGGCAGATGGCGCAAGCGGAGGAAGCGCACCCCGGATCGATTGCAGACCGTAGGCGTCGAGTAATCTGTCGGAGGTCGTCCCGGAATCGATGTCCAGCAAACCGAGCTTGCTCTGTTCCGAAGTATCTGAGCTGTAAACGCCAGTCAGCCGGAACTTGACATAATCTTTGATTACAAAAATCAACCTTGCGCGTTTGAGTGTCTCAGGATCGTTCAGGGAAAACCAGCGAAGCACCTCTGCGGTCTGTCCCGACCAGATCGATTGCCCATGGATTGCGCGGGCACGCGCGGGAAAATCCGGCGAAGGCTGGGGCAGGCCGGTGGCCCGATTGTCGACGGCGAACACGCCATTGCGTAGTGGCTGACCCTTGGAATCGGCAAGAGTGACACCATTGCCAGCGCCCGTAACCCCGACCGCTGCGACGCGGCGTGCGAATGCTGCATGATTGGAAAACAGGTTGCGCACTGCAGCCGTTGCCGTGGACCATAGAGTTTCGGGGTCGTATTCCATCCAGCCAGGGCGAGGCGCGAGGGTTGTGAGGGAGGCTTCGCCCACTCCAAGCTCGTTGCCTGCGGCATCGAAAGCGGCGGCCTTCACGACGGATGTTCCGCAATCGATGCCGAGATAAATGGAGTCGCCGGTCGTCATCAGGGGAATCGAAACCTACGCGCGCAATGCCGTGCCCTCGCAGGCCAGGTCTTCTCGGATCGTTTTCACTGCGGCATTATAAACCGCCTCACGGGCGTCCAAACCGTCCCGGCGCGCATTCTGATGAGCTGTTCGCAGCGCATGGCCAATGTTGATCTTTGCAATACCTCGGGCGATACCACCCAGAATATACTCCTTCGGAATGCCGCTGCCTCCATGAAGAACGAAGGGCACGGGCGCAGCTTCTCGCAGACGCGTAAGATGTTCGAGATTCAGGCGCGCCTTCGGCTTTTCGCGCCCCTCTGCAGCCTTTGAGATCGCCCCATGAATGCTGCCCACGGCGACTGACATCCAATCCACCTGCGTTTCATGTACGAACTGGGCAAGATCATCTGGGTCTGTGAATCCTTTTCCGGTTTCGAATAGTTCTTCATAGGGCGGCAGAGGACCGGCTTCATGCCCAGGAACGGCCCCGAGTTCCGCTTCGACCGGGGTGTCCGCCTCATGAGCCATTTCGACGACGTCGCGTGTGGCGGCAATGTTCTCTTCGAGAGGCAGGCGCGAACCGTCCACCATGACTGAGTCGTAGCCGATCTCGATGGCGAGCTTCAGGATGGGCAGATAATCAACACGGCGGTTGTCTTCGTCGATCACAGGCACATGATCGAGGTGAAGCCTCGTGAAGCGGATGTCTTTAACGCGTTCGTATTCTTCGCGGACAGCTTCCGGGCTTTTTGCTTCAAACTTTTCCCATTCGGGGCGTGCGACCGCTATGAAGCCAAGGGTTTCTGTGTCGCGCAATGCGGCGACGACGGGTTCCATCATCGGCAGGTACGGAATGTTAAATGCGGGAACAACGAAACCACCTCGGGCGGCGGCCTCGATCCAGTCGTTGGAATCGGTCATGGGATGTACGCGGAGAGTTTTGCGAAAGCGCGGCGGTTATGTTCCAGCTCGGCGGCACCGATTTCCTCCCGGGAAAGCGCAGGGTTTTCGAATGGGAGAACGATGCCCTCAGGGAAGTATTCGCGACTGCGGGAGATTGCCTCAGCCACCGGCTCGATGGCAGCGAGTGGCACGTCGCCCATGTGCCTGGCGTACGCAGCGGTGAAGATGCGAATGCGGCAACGTTCAATGGGGTTTTCGAGGAGGAGCGGGAGTGTGCCCCCCGGGGCATTTGCCGCTACGATTTCCAGCACGCGTGCGTTGTCCACGATGCCGGAGCCCAGCTCCACCCCAACCAGGTCGAATCCGCCCGGGGCTTCCAGCACGGCGTATTCCTTGAGATGAAGTCCGAAAGTGAAAGGCGCTAACGTGCGGGCCGTTTCCACGGGATCTTCCAGCAGCGCAATGGAATTGCCAGTGTCCAGCATAACGCCAACATGTGGGCTGCCTACCTCACTGAGCATCTCTGCGAATTGATCGGAGGTGTAGTCCTGATGGTTTTCAATTGCCAGACGCAAACCGGCTTCTTCGTAAATGGTTGCAGCCTCCCTTAGCAGCGGAACCAACTCTTCGCGCGGCATGGGTTCCTGCAGTCCGAGAAAGGGGCCGCACGCATGGCGCACGAGTTCCACCCCGGCGTCTTGTGCCGCGGCCACTTGCTGCCTGAATCGCTCGATGGAAGGGGTGCCGTAGTCAGCGGCAGTTAACAGAATCTTCTTCTCGCGCGCGAGCGGGGGGACGGCCGCGCGATTTTCTGCGCCGCCCTCATGGGGAAATAGAAAGTCAAACTGGTAGACCTTTGCGCCCAGGATCGCCGCTTCCTCGATAAAGGCGGGATCTTTCATGGATTTCAGGCGCCATTTGTTGATGCAGTAGGAGAAATCGGCGATGCCGGGAAGAAAACGGTCGGACATAACAACGGGGAAAAAGTGTGGCGGGAAAAAGTTTTTGTGTGGGAGGGCAGGGGGCGCGCCAGAAAATTGACTCAACCGGCGGCACGCCGACTGAGATCTTCTGCAAGACGGACATCGCCACTAGCCATGGCACCATTGGTCAGTGGCGTGCGGTTGTTCAGGATGCAATCGACAAAGTGCCTGTGCTCGGCTTCGAAAGGCCAGATCCAGTTGAACGCGGGGATATGTGTGGCCTGACGCTCGACGTCAACCACAGTAAGACGCCCCGGCGTATAGCGTTGAAGGGGTGGAGCCAGATCGATGCGAACGCGCTTTTTGGTTCCGCAAACTTCGATTCCTTTTTCGAAAAGCGCCTGCTTTATCCGAACGTTCTTGAATACGACCGGATACGTTTCGTAGTCGAAAACCGCAGTGAATGTTTCGCTCACGTCAGCGCGTGCAAAATCGATTCCCTTCGGATCGCCAAGCAGCACGCGCATGAGGTTTAAAACGTGCGAACCGAAATTATGAATGAACTCACGGAGATTCTCGAACCGGGTGTCGTATTTGGGCCAGAAGCTTTTCTGATTTTCTGCACGGATCGTGTGCGCAAGTGCCCCGGCAGTCCAAGCGTAGAGATCCTCATAAAAAAAAGCCTCTCCGTAAAGAATCTCGCCGAGTTCGCCCTCGTCCAGCATACGGTGGAACTCGGTGGCCGCTGGATCGTAAGTGTGATTGTAGGCGACCATGAGCGTGCGTTTTGCGGAGGCTGCGGCATCGATCATCGTCCCGGCCTCGCTGGAATCCACGGCCATCGGCTTTTCAACGAGGGTATGTTTTCCACATTGTAGCGCGGCCACGGCGATTTCGGCGTGCAGTGTCGTCGGTGCGCAAACGCAGACTGCATCGATTGACGGATCGTCGAGCAGCGCGCGATAGTCGCTGAAGCCCGCCGATTCGGGAAGCCCCGCGCTGGTGGCAACGCGGCGTGCAACGTCTTCGTAGGGGTCACTGACGGCTTTAAGTACATACTGGGGAATACGCAGGATGGAAGGCAAATGAGCGTGCTGGGCAATTGAGCCGCAACCAATGACACCAATGGCAAGTGAATCCATGAAAGAGTGAAAAGATGAGACTTTGGGGTGATCGCGACGGGTAAACACGGCGGAGCGTGTGGTGAACCCGGCGTTGACCGGAATACTGAAGCGCTTCGACGTCGCTTCAAGCGAAAAGCAAAAAAAAACCGGGCAGAAGCAAATGCTTCCGCCCGGTTCGAATTAATTTTGGTCCCACTCAGGGCGACCTATAGGCTTGCCGAAACGCTCAGATCAGGCGCGGCGTGTGGCGCGTCGCACGAGGGCTGCAGCACCGAAGGCCAAGCCAAGCAGCATGGCCGTCGCACCACCTTCCGGTACCGCGAAGTACACGAAATCCTGCTTCCGACCCTTGGAGTCGTCGCCGCTGTTGACGAACTTCGAAAGGTTCGATGCGCTGTCGAAGTTGTTCAACACGTAGACGCCATAAGCGCCAACGGTTGCATCGCTCGTGGCGGCGGCAAGGCTACCGAAGTTGGAAATTGCAGCCTGGTAGAAAACGTTTGTGGTGAGATTCGTCGAACCGACGTCCTCCCCTTCAAGCGCCCAGATGGCCAACTGCAGGAGTTCTGCAGAATCGTCACGGCTATTACCGCTGAAATCGTTGTACAGGTAGCTGCTCAGCGAACCCTGAGCAAACTGGCTGTAAAGCCAGGATGTGCCCAGAGAGAGCGCGTCCGAGCTGCCAGTGCTGCCACGCACGACTTCGGTGCCGACAACGAAGTGGCTGTTCGCTGCGTTTTCGGTGCGCTCAAGACAAAACGTCTGGAAGCTGGAGCTCTTGCCCTCGATACCGCTGGTCACCCCGGCGACATAACCGGAAAGATCAAGGTTGGTGACGTCGAAGAGCGTGAACTCACCACCGCTACCGTTGCTGTAAGCGTCGTAGCGCTTGTACTTGAATGAACCAGTGGTGCCAACAGGACCGGCCTGAAGGAGCACAGCGCTAGCTACGCTGAAGGCAGCAAGAACTGTAAGGAGTTTGATGGATTTGATCATAGAATTGATTGGGTTGAATGGAATCTGAAACTTAAAATTCAGACAATCAAATAAGTAGCACGGCCTGTGCCAATGGCTGAAATTTGAGCTGTGCCAAGTCATGAACTCCCATTTCATCTGCTTTGGACGACGAAAAATGTTTTGCATGCCGTTTTCGAACATTTCCATTATTGAGCACAAAGTGTAAAAAACGTCGACATGCTTTACACTTTCTAAATTTATTTTGCACCGATTTCCTGTCTCAAAATTCTTGCCTCAGCGGCAAGGGGTTCGGTTGAAACTGCGCTTTCCGCCAGCGTCAACTGCTCGCGTGCAGCAGTCGCGTCACCCGTGGCCAAAAGGCATCGGACATAAGCGAGAAGCGCTTCAGGTGCGAGAGTTGTCGTTCGCCGGGCATCCTGAAACAGTCTCAGAGCATATTCATGGTCGCCTTGCCGGGTCTTGATCCGGCCAAGCAGAGCCGCAACCGCTCCGTTACCCGGCTCCCTGCGACGAACATCTTCCGCAAGGGCTGCCGCACGTTCGACGTTAACCTCGTCTTTTAAGAGCCGTTCGGCGAGAAGAGTCTGCGCCGGTGTAAATCCGGGAAAGCGCTCCAGCAACATGTCGAGTCGCTCGACAGACGAAGCATCTGTTTCCGAAGCCGCAGAATAAAACAGGGCGGGAAGATCGTGCGGGTTGTCGGCAAGCCGCGCAGCAGCGAGCGCAGCAAGCGAGGTATCGCCCGACGCAACGTCCGGGTTTGTGAGAGCCAGAAAATCGCGGGCCTCTGAGCTGTCGACTGTCTGCAGCGCTGCGCGCGCTTCATCCACGCGGCCAAGCGCGTAGGCGGCTTTGGCGAACGCATGTTTGAGCTCCGCATCTTCGGCAAGTTCGGAAGCGCTTTGCCGGAGCAGGCTGTAGGCCCATTCGAAATCGCCTGAGACATAGGCGGCTTCACCGAGAATTGCGATCATACCCGGATTATCCGGCGCGCGCTCGCGGGCTTCGCGGGCAAGAGCTTCGGCCTCCTCGGGTCGTGAGAGGGGGCCGGCATAGAGTCCGGCAAGACGCACTGTTGCGATCAGCGTTTGGGGGTGGGCGTTCCGCAGCTTCTCATAGATGGCGGCTGCCTCGGCATGGCGTCCGACGCGTTCTAGCGTGAAAGCGTGGAGAGCAAGGGGGGTTGGATTGTTCTCAGGCGTTTCGGCTGCTTCGGCGAATTTGGCAAGACGATCCTCTGCGAGCGGCTTGCCGTCTGCGGGAAGGACAGCCGCGATAAGCGCAGCGAATTGGAGCGCCGGTTCCTGGCTGGCCTGGGTGTCCGATCCCTGAATCGCCTGCATCGCTGCCGTGCGGGCGATGTCCGGTCGCGCCATGAGAAATGCCGCCTGGGCGTAGTGCGCCTGAATCATGCGATCGGCTGGGAGAGTCGCTGCTGCGCGCTCAAGGATTGGCAGTGCCTCAGCCACGGCGCCCGATTGGACCAGTGCCCAGCCGTATGTGTCAGCAAACGCCGGATTGTTGCGGTCGCTTTCATAGGCTTTCTTTGCGAGATCGCGGGCTTCCTCGGGCTTTGCAAGATGGCGCGAATTGATCCATGCCAGGTTGTTGAGGGCCGGGGCAAAGTCCGGCGCGCGTTCGAGGAGGGTCCGGTAATGTCCGGCGGCATCGGTGTAACGCTCCTGGCCCTGAAGAATGAGAGCCAGCGTCATGCGTTGCGGAATGTTTGTCGGATCATTCTGCAAAAACTGTTCGAGGCGCTGGATGGCGTCGGCGGGACGGCTGTCGGCAAGCAGTACGCCGACGAGCAATTCGTAAGCGGAAGCTGAGTCCGGTTTCAGACGCAGCGCCTCCGCAAGGGCCAACTCTGCTTCGTCGAAACGCCTTTCGGCCGCGAGGACGCGCGCTGTCAGAAAGTGGGCGCTCCAAAGATCGGGTTGTGCGCTTAAAAACGCCTCGGCACGCTTTCGTGCGCTTTCGATCCCATTCTGCTGCAGATCCAGCTCGATGAGTTGATAGAGTGTGGTGTCATCGCCGGGGGACAGTTCGAGTGCTTGTTCAAATGCGGCACCTGCCTCTGCAATCCGGTCCTGCCTGCGGAGCAGCATGCCGACCGCGAAATGGGCCTGCGCATCGTCCGGACGGCTATCGGCAAGCTCTTGCAGCAAGTCTGCGGCTTCATCGAATTCGCCGCGGGCTTCAAGAGCGGCTGCGAGCAGACGCCGGGCGGGGACGAGATCGGGGCGCCCTTGCAAAACGGTGCGGAGGGCGAGGACAGCGGGTTCGACATTGCCCGCACGCAGGTCCAGTCGCGCCTGCAAAAGGATGGCATCCAGAAAGTCGGGGGCGATGGCCAGAGCCTGGGCGAGTGCGGCATTTGCAGCATCAAGATCGCTGTTGGCGAAGGCCGCTTCTGCAAGACGGAGTTTGATGAGGGGCACGCCAGGATTTGTGGTGTCCAGAGATTCCAATCCTTCCTGCGCGCGGTTTGCATCGCCGTTGGCAAGGCGGATGGATGCTTCCAGCATGCGCCCCTCGATATTGCCGGGATCATGGCCGAACACATTGTCGAGATGTTGCTGTGCCTCTTGGCTGTTGCCGGCCGCGAGGGCATTACGCGCGCGGCCCAGCCATGCGGGAATATAGTCGTCGGATGCGCCCACGATGGCTTCATACGCGGCAGCAGCCTCCTCGTGGCGGCCAAGCGAGCGCAAAAAATCGGCGTGCCGAACTG
>CAZZCL010000024.1:0-37523 GCA_964652295.1 uncultured Chthoniobacterales bacterium | reverse complement strand
AAATGAATGATCTTTGGCCTCGCGTGAGCTTCACGGATTATTCGCCGCTGCTATCTTCGGCTCATGAACTCTTTCCTGAGAGGCCTTCTTATCCTGCTCGCTGTGGCGGTCCCCGCTATCGCCAAGGAGAGCCGACCCAATATCCTGCTAATTTTGTTCGATGATGTTGGGTTCATGGATTTTGGAGCTTATGGCGGTGACACCCGCACGCCCAACATCGACAAGCTGGCTCAATCAGGCGCGATGCTCTCGCGCTTTTACTCGTCGCCATTCTGCGGGCCGAGCCGGGCGATGTTGTTGACCGGCATGGACAATCACCAGGTGGGCATGGGCACGCTGGTCGAAACGGTCACCTCGGAGATGGGGAAAAACCCAGGCTACTCGATGCAATGGAAGGACGACCAGAAGACGATCGCCTCCCTGCTATCGGGGGCGGGTTATCAAACTTACGTCGCTGGCAAATGGGGCATTGGCAAGGCCGGAGCGAACTTGCCGGACAAGTTTGGCTTTGATCGCTCCTATGTGATGGATGCCACCGGAGGCAGCAACTATGACCCCAGCCCATACCTCCCCGGTTACGATGATGTGGATTGGTTTGAAGATGGCAAGCCGGTGACTTTGCCGCAGGACTACTACTCGTCGCGCTCGTTGGTTGATAAATTGATCGAATACATCGACGGCGGCGATGCTGAGAAGCCTTTCTTTGGGTTCCTTTCGCTACAAGCCGTGCATATCCCCGTGCAGGTGCCCGTAGAGTATATCGACGCGTATGACGGCGTGTTCGATGCCGGCTGGGACGCGATGCGGAAAGAGAGATTGCAGCGGGCGATTCAGATGGGTCTGGTGCCTCCCACCACGGAGTTGGCGACGGCTCCCAAGACGCATCGCGCCTGGGACGCCCTCACAGCAGCGGAAAAGAAACTTGCCGCGCGCAAAATGCAGGTCAATGCCGGGATGATGACCGCCGCTGACGAGCACATCGGGCGGCTGCTGGCGCACCTGCAGGCGAAAGGGGAGATGGAGAATACCATCGTCATTGTGACCTCGGACAATGGCGCGGAAGCGGGCGTGACGGATTTTGAAGGGTGGCAGAATCTGGTTGTTGACGGCATCAAGTGGATCGAGGATTTCGATACTTCCCCGCAAAACGTCGGTCTGCCGCGCAGCTTGACGGCCATCGGCCCGGAGTGGGCATCGGTTTCTTCCGCTCCACTCAACCTCTATAAATTTTACGGCAGCGAGGGCGGGCTGAGGGTGCCGCTGGTCATCTCGGGGCCGGGTGTCGCGGCCTCGGGCATCGTGGATGCAGCCGTGCATGTGGCGGATCTGGTGCCAACGATGCTCGACGCGGCAGGAGTGCCTTACGAGCCTGATGCGTTTTACGGGCGCAGTGCCATGCCACTGCTGACCGGTCAGGCGAAGGCCAGCCGGGCGGAGGACGAGAGCTTTGCGTTTGAGGTCAGCGGTAATGCCGCGCTCTATCGAGGGAAATGGAAGATCACGCGCCTCTCCCCGCCGCTTGGCGATGCCCAATGGCGGCTCTACGACCTATCCACCGATCCTGGCGAAACCAAGGATCTGTCTGCCGAGAATCCCAAGTTGTTCGAGGAAATGCTTGCCGACTATCGGGCATATTCGGAAACAGTGGGTGTCTATGAGTTGGGCCCAGACGACTCGGCCTTCAAGCAGCTTTTCAAGAATGTGACGACTAAGGCGCTGCACAAATATTGGCCCTATCTGCTCGGTCTCATCCTGCTCGTGACCGCATTCCTTTTCTTTGTTTACCGCGTCGTCCGACGGGTGAAAGCCCGAACAAATCACCAACCAGCCACCTAAATCAATCCGATGAACAAACCACAGATCGATAAGAAAAAATTCCTCAAAACCATGATCAAGACCCTTATTGCACTCGTCGTCCTGCTCGCCGTCATCACGTTTTTTCTGAGACCTATCCTTGCCGTGATGGGTCTTCACCGTCACTACACGATCCCGGATTTTGACCTGAAAGGTCGCCGCGCACTCGTGATCTGCACTAACCATGACACGCTGGATCCAACGGGAAAAGCCACTGGCGCATTCGGCTCCGAGTTCACCGTCCCGTATTACGCATTCCTCAATGCCGGCATGGAGGTGGAGATCGCCTCGCCCAAGGGTGGGGAAATTCCCATTCAGCCATACTCATGGTCGTGGCCACTCGCATGCGCAGATGATGACCGGTTCATGAATGACAAAGACGCGATGGATAAGCTCAAGAACTCCAAGCCGATCACTGCGCTCGACCCGAACGACTATGATGTGGTCTTCATGGCCGGCGGCTGGGGAGCGGCATACGATCTGATGCAGAGCGAGGAATTGGCCGATTTCGTTACCAAGGCAAATGCCGCTGGCAAGATTCTCGGTTCGGTTTGTCACGGCGCACTGGGCCTGTGCAGTGCCAGGGGCATTGATGGCGAACCCTTGGTGAAAGGGCGCCGCGTGACCGGCGTGACCGATAGGCAAATCAACACCTTCGGCATCGCAGTCACCCCGAAGCATCCCGAGGAAGAACTCAAAAAAGCGGGTGGACTTTTTGAATGCCAACATGCCTGGAGCGATCCTTTCGCGACCCACACCACCATCGACGGCAACCTCGTGACGGGACAAAACCAAAATAGCGGATACGAGACCGCGCACCGAATCCTGGAAAAGCTTGCCACCGAAAAGAATCGGTAAAGCAAAATATGCGGCTCATCAGACAAGTTTGTGCCTGGGGATGGGTTTTGGATATGC
Organism: uncultured Chthoniobacterales bacterium; assembly: GCA_964652295.1. Classification (GTDB taxonomy): domain Bacteria; phylum Verrucomicrobiota; class Verrucomicrobiia; order Chthoniobacterales; family CALDSX01; genus CAZZCL01. Next base: position 34,754 of record CAZZCL010000024.1, on the reverse strand, counting down.
TAATGGAAATGAGTCAGCGTTTGCTATATCATGCGTTTGGGGTGTGGGAGGGCGATGACTATCGGAGTACACACCATCTGTGAGAGAGTACGATTTTTGTGCTGGCGGTGGAGGATAGGAAGCAGGTGTCCAAAGTGGGGCAGGCGCAAAGGCGTGGTCGGCAAGGGGCGGCGGGAGCAGCGCATCCAACCATTGCCCATTGGGATGCGAGCGGCGTGCTCGAGCTGCTGCCAGGAGCCAAAGTTGTCTTCGACCACTTTCCTATGGTCAAGCTCATGGATAAGCGCATCAACGATATTCGACGTGCACAACTCGAAGCGGCCCTGAAATTCAATGAACCGCTGTCGACGGCATACTATCTCAAGAAGCGATTGCTTTGCCTCTGGGGTTACACCACCGAAGTGCTCATGAGATTCGGTCTTGAGTGTTGGATCGCTGACGCGATCGCTACCGGCCTAAGGCCGCTGACGAAAATGGCCGCCACGCTGCGCATTTACTTTCAAGAGATTTTAAACTCTGCCCCCATCCAATCCCGGTAGGAAAACCCGAAAGCATCAAAAAAATCCGCACCCTCAACTGTCAAGCCGACGCATTTGGAGAGGACGAATTGTTCCGCTTCAGACTATGCGATCTTCATACCTGCAGGTATGAACTTACTTTGTGAAGTACAGGCTTTTGCCTGCGCGCGGTGAACCCTGAGCGGGCAGCCTGTATCTCAGCCCACCACGTTCACAAGTTTTCCGGGGACGACGATGATCTTTTTTGGCTCACGCCCCCCGAGTGCGGATTGGATTTTGTCCGACGCAAGCGCCATGCGTTCAAGATCGTCGCGTGGTGCATCCTTCGATGCCACAAGACGATCCCGGACCTTGCCGTTGTGCTGAAGTACGATTTCAACCTCGGTTTCTACCAGCAACGCTTCGTCGTAAGTCGGCCACGCCTGGGCAGATACGGGTCCTGCTGTGCCCGGAAACGCGGTGGCCAGCCGTTCCCAGACTTCTTCCGTCAGATGCGGCGCAAACGGATTAAGCAGGATGCAAAGCGTCCGCACCGCACTCAACGAGCGCGGGTTGGCCCCGGTTAGTTCATTCACGCATTTCATCATTTCGGAGATCGCTGTGTTGAAGGAGAGCGTCTCCAGATCCTCTGTCACCTTCTTTATTGTGGTATGCAGCACGCGCAGTTGTCCGGGTGGAGTTCCGCAATCGCGCAACGCCGCAGCGACCTGCCAGCAGCCTTCTTGATCTTCCTCCAGCGCAAGCCGCCACACCCGCGCGAGAAACCGGTACACGCCCTCCACACCGCTCATGCTCCACGGCTTCTGCTGGGTGAGCGGCCCCATGAACATTTCGTACAAACGCAGGGAATCGGCGCCAAACTCCGCGATGACCGCATCTGGATTGACGACGTTGCCGCGGCTCTTGGACATTTTTTGATTGTCTTCCCCAAGGATGATCCCTTGATTGACGAGCCGTTGGAAGGGTTCTGGCGTGCTGAGATGCCCAAGGTCATGCAGGACTTTGTGCCAGAAACGCGCGTATAACAGGTGCAGTACGGCGTGTTCAGTTCCGCCCACATAAAGGTCGACGTTCATCCAGTACCGTTCCTTTTGCGGGTCGATAAAGTGGGTGCTGTTGTGCGGATCGCAATACCGCAGGTAGTACCAGCACGACCCGGCCCATTGCGGCATGGTGTTGGTTTCCCGTTCGGCGGTGGTCGAGTGGCGGACCCAATCTGCCGCGCGCGCCAGCGGCGGGCGACCATCGCCTGTCGGCTTGAAATCGTCGAGATCGGGGGGCAACACCGGGAGATCCCCGTCCCCGAGCGGCTGGTGGCCGGTCGCGTCCCAGACAATAGGGAATGGTTCGCCCCAGTAACGTTGGCGTGAAAACAGCCAGTCGCGAAGTTTATAGTTCACTTTGCGGGATCCGCAGCCATCGGATTCGAGCCAACAGATCATGCGTTCCTTTGCATCCGCGGTTGGCAGTCCGTCGAGCAGGCCGGAATTGACCGCGACACCCTCCTCGACGAAGGCGCTTTCAAGTGGGGTATCCGCCGCATCGAGGGATTGCGCGACAACGCGTTGGATCGGAATGTCGAATCGCCTGGCAAACTCAAAATCGCGTTCGTCATGGCCTGGCACAGCCATGATCGCGCCGGTGCCATACGTTGAGAGCACGTAATCCGCGATCCAAACGGGGATCGCGGTTCCGTTAACGGGGTTAATGGCAAAGGCTCCGGTAAACACGCCCGTTTTCTCACGTGCGAGGTCAGTGCGTTCGAGATCCGATTTGGCGGCTGCCGCGGTTTTGTACGCGTCGACAGCTGGACGATGTTTTGCGGGTGTGATCGTTTCCACCAGCGGATGTTCCGGTGCGAGGACCATGAATGTCGCTCCGAAAAGCGTGTCCGGGCGCGTGGTGAACACTTCGATTGTGGCACCTTTTTTGCGTTTTACAGCGAATTGTACGAGCGCGCCCTCGCTGCGTCCAATCCAGTTGCGCTGCAGGGTTTTTATCGATTCCGGCCAGTCCACCAGGTCCAGGTCTGAGATCAGGCGCTCCGCATAGGCCGTGATACGGAGCATCCATTGGCGCATCGGACGGCGTTCCACCGGGAAACCGCCCACCTCGCTTCGGCCGTCGACCACTTCCTCGTTCGCGAGCACTGTCCCCAGTTCGGGACACCAGTTTACCGGCATCTCGGCGACATAGGCAAGCCGGTGCGCATCGAGGTGGCGACGGCGTTCCGCAGGGGCTTCGTGTGGCACATCGGCAGCGCGCCGTGCCTCCAGCTCTGAGATAGGTCGCGCCGTGGCTGTGTCCGGATCGAACCATGAGTTGTAGAGTTGAAGAAAGATCCATTGCGTCCAGCGGAAGTAGCCGGGGTCCGTGGTGTTCACTTCGCGATCCCAATCGTAGCTGAACCCGATGCGCTTGAGTTGGGAGCGGAAGTTGTCGATGTTCTGCTCAGTGGTGATGCGGGGATGCTGGCCGGTTTTTATGGCGAATTGCTCTGCCGGCAGGCCAAACGCATCCCAACCCATGGGATGAAGGACGTTGCATCCCTGCAGGCGCTTGTATCGCGCGAGGATGTCTGTGGCCGTGTAGCCTTCGGTGTGTCCAACATGCAGCCCAGACCCGCTGGGATAGGGAAACATGTCCAGGACGTAAAATTTGGGCCGGGCGACGTCGAACCCGGGGGCTCCGGGTCCGGCCGCGGCGAATGTGCGGTTGCGTTCCCAGATCGCCTGCCATTTGGCTTCGATCTCAGGAAAGGGAAACTGGCGTTTGCGCTCGTGCATGTGGCGGGAGAGAGGCTTGCAAGGAATTGGCGTTCGCGCAAGACGCCGCAGGGGCGTCAAGCCTTGCGTGTCGCTGAAGGCTTTGGACCCCTTGGGGCTCTTGTTGGCCAAGGGCGTTATACTCGGGGCAAATTTGCGGATCGGCGTGCCGGGCTGACAATTCGGAATCTGTTTGCGCCGTAGTGAGTCCCGGCGATTCCCGCGCACGCAGCCAAGGCTATACCTCGACTTTTGAAGGAAACTGCGGGCAAAGAACCGATGTCTGAATCGGACCGTTCTGGTTGCAGAACCGCATCGTGCCGTGATCCTCGCAATACCAGACCTCTGCCGCCCCCATCTCGAAATAGAGACGGCGCTTCTCGTCCATCTCCTCATGAAAGCTCGGAGGCGAAATGACCTCGACACAGATCTTCGGGGAGCGGCTGTATGCCGGACTACGAACCATGTTCGCCCGGGTTTCCCGGCTGATCGATGCGACATCCGGCACGTGAACCCCTTTCATTGTTTGGATGGGGCACTCAGTGATCACTCGCCCATGCGGTAGCAGTTCGCTCAGTAAGACCGCGATTCACGCCTGATACCCTCCATGATCACTCTGCGCGGGGCTCATCATCAGTCTTCCCCACCGGTCGGTTTCGATTTTGTAGGGCAGATCCTGCAATGCCGGGTCATCGCATATTTCCTGCCAGGTCAGGTTAAGAAATTAGCCGCGATATCCGAGCCCCCAACGTTCCGTGCGAGCCGCGTTGTTTAATCTATCCGGTAATGGTCGCGGAGCGGAGTGGCAAACTCGAGCAAGGCGGAGGATGTGGGAGTGCGGTTTACGGCAACCCGGCCCAAGGCTCTACAACGCAACTCCGCTACTGAACCGGCGTTATCGTCGGCCAGCACCCGCGCAGCGATGCCTGATGGATGCGGAGGCTTGGATCTTGGCGAGTTCGAGCGGGTCGATTTTCGCAAAGCGGAGCTTCATCTTGAGCAGGGACAACGGGTTGAACCCGGGATCTTTGCCGCAAGCCGCCTACACGATGGCCTCAAGCGGAAAGATGCGGCAGAGTTCAACTATGTTGACGTCATCGCGCGTCTCGGTCCGCGGTGAAAGAGCAGGCATCATGGAAAAGGGCAAGTCACCGGAGAACCTCGGGGACTCCTCCGGTGCATTCAATACCAGACCGCCAGCGAAGTGGTTGAATTCCAACCGGTTGGAGACAAGCACGCCGAGCACCCCTTTCTGGAAAGGGCTTAGAGGCACCGTTGCAGCTTGCTTGCGGCCGACCACGCCGTCTTGTCGCCGTAGTCCCGCAGGTGCTCCACCACAGGTTTGGCGTCGCCGAGAGATGTGATCTGGGCGTCGCTGTTCCAGAACCAGAAGCAGCCAGGAAAGCGACGAACCAGGTCCATCGCCAGTTGCGCAACATCCGGCGGAAGAGGAGTATCCTATGGCGTCTCTGGCGTCTCTGGCGCGTGTCGAATCTGCACCTCGCGACTTACAACACTGAGACTTATCTCGACGTGTTTGCTCGCAAGCGCATCCCACCTGTGCCGCCGGTTCACTCCATCCGGTAAAGATCAAGAGCGGCGTGGTGAAGTCGAGCGAGGCGATGCGGAGTTGGCCATCAACAGCGGCGTTCGCGACTTCCCAGTCCGCGCTGCGCAGATACACCCAAGCGCGCGGCGAGTCTGGGTTCTTATCGATGACGACGTACTCTTCGAGCGACTCGATATGGCGGTAGGCGTACGCCTTCTCAACGTGATCGCCCTTGAAATCGCTCATCACCTCGACAATGACCTTCTGCCGGTTTCTGAAGAGCGGATTCTTGTCCGTGCGATCGCAGACGACCATGGGCATCGGGGTAGTCGAACAGCTCGCCCGCCTGCATGGTCAACCGGACTTTCATATCGCCTTTGAAGACCCGGCAGCCTTTGCCGCGCAGATATCGAAGCAGCGCGGATGCAAGACTCAAGCCGAGGATCTCATGCTGTTCCGTGGCGCCTGCCGTGGCATAGATGACACCATCGGCATACTCATGGCGTTCCTCGGACTTCTCCTCGCCAGCGAGGTAGTCCGCAACCGAGATCCGCTCCTCTCGAATTGCCAAGACCATTGATACGCATCATGCACGCGCAGTGGCGGACTGACAAGGTAAGCCGGGTGGAGGCACGAAATTCATGGCCCGGAGTGATTACCCTGACGCCCCGGAGCATTGTCGATCCGCGCATGCTCCCGTCTCCTGGCCTGCTTGCCAAAGTGCTTAAGCCAAAGGTGTCGCGCGCGGCGCGGAATGTGCTCCCTTTTCCGCGAGGTTCGCAACAATGAACACCGCGAAAAAGCTGCTGATCGCCACGCGCAACACCCATAAGACGCGCGAGTTTGCAGCCATGCTGGGAAACGCGTTTGCTGTGGCCGATCTGTCGGCTACGCGCACTATCCCCACTGTCGAGGAAACGGGTGCCACTTTTGAGGAAAATGCCACGATCAAGGCCCTCCAGATTTCGCGACTGGCATCCGATTTTGTGCTCGCGGACGACTCAGGCCTTGAAGTCGATTTGCTGCATGGCGAACCGGGCGTTCGCTCTGCCCGTTACGCGGGACCGGAAGCCACCGACAAACAAAATCGTGCCAAGCTGATGGCGAAACTCGTGGATGCCTGCGGTCGAGATTATGTTCGGGCGACGTGTCCAGCGCGATTTCGCTGCGTGCTGGCGCTTGCCGTGCATGGGGATCTGTTGCACGTGGCGCACGGCGTTGTCGAGGGGCATGTGATTTGCGAAGAACGCGGTCACGGCGGATTTGGGTATGACCCCGTGTTTATCCCGGAGGGAGAGCTTGGAACGTTTGCGGAGTTACCTGATGAGACGAAGAATCGGTTGAGCCATCGGGCTCGAGCGTTGGCGGAGATAAGACCGATTCTGGATAATTTGGTTCGCTGACAGCGCTCGGATTCTGCGAAGGGATCGGGAGATGACGTGCCAAAACGCGTCGCACGTGCGGCAGATTTCCGGAGAGTACGCGAACAGACGCCGGGATTTCAGGGGGACCCTTTTTCACCAAAGAAAAGTCAGGGATCTGAATCCGACCGATGACCAGAACGCGTTACGCTTTTTGACTTTGTGAAATATGGCACAAAGTATTTCGTTATGATTAATAGTTTGATAAAAAAGAATGTAAATGTCTACTGAACTTAAACCCAGCAATAGCGTGACGCGTCAGCCGCGTCTCACACCTCATGTCGTGATCGTTGGTGGTGGATTTGCAGGTCTCGAAACCGCCAAAGCGCTTAAAGCCGCCCCGGTGCGCGTCACTGTCATCGACAAAACCAATCATCACCTGTTTCAACCGCTTCTCTATCAGGTGGCCACAGCCGGGCTTTCCCCGGCGCAAATCGCGGCGCCAATCCGTCATGTCCTGAGCAAACAAAAAAATTGTGAAGTGCTCATGGGCGAAGTCGTTGCCATCGATGCCAAGGAACGTCGCGTCACACTCGCCGACGGCGAGTTAACTTACGATTATCTCGTGCTGGCAGCCGGTGCGCGCCATTCCTACTTCGGCAATCCCACATGGGAACATCATGCGCCAGGTCTGAAAACGTTAGACGACGCCCTGGAACTGCGCAGGCGTATGCTCGGCGCGTTTGAAGCGGCCGAGCGCACGTCCGATCCTGGTGAACGCGCGAAAGCCATGACGTTTGTCGTTGTTGGAGCAGGGCCGACGGGGGTCGAAATGGCGGGTGCCATTGCCGAAGTTGCGCGGTTTACTCTCGTCAAGGATTTTCGCCGTATCAATCCGCGTGACGCCCGCATCGTGCTTGTCGAGGCTGGTCCTCGCGTGCTGCCCATGTATACGAAGGGGCTTTCTGAAAGCGCACTGCAGCAGCTTGAGGATATCGGGGTCGAAGTTCGTTTGAATACAATGGTCAAGGACCTAACCGCCGACGCTGTGCAGCTTGGGGACGAGACGGTCCCTGCACGTACGGTAGTTTGGGCTGCCGGGAACGCGGCCTCTCCGCTGACCCGCAATCTCGGAGCGGAATTGGACAAAGCGGGGCGCGTCGTTGTGACGGAGCATCTCACCGTGCCCGGCTCCGCCAACACGTTTGCCATTGGCGATCTCGCGCATTTTGGCGATGCAACTGGCAAACCGCTTCCGGGCGTCTCCCCAGTTGCGATCCAGCAGGGGAACCACGCCGCGCGCAACATCCGTCGGGCAATTGTCGGCAAGCCGTTGCTGCCGTTCAAATATTTCGACAAGGGATCGATGGCGACAATCGGACGCCACGCCGCCGTAGCGGACGTCATGGGTCTGCGATTCTCTGGATTCCCGGCATGGCTTGCGTGGTTGTTCGTACATCTCATCTTTCTGGTTGGGTTCCGCAACAGGCTCATGGTGCTTGTGGACTGGGCGTGGAGCTACTTGAGTTACCAGAAAGGTGCCCGCCTCATCACGAAAGCGGCAGTCTCGACAGGCGACGAAGGAACTCGGGCCGAACTTGCGCGTGCTGCATGATTGCGCACTCCGCACGGCTTTACTGACAACACCGCGAAGTGTGGCAGCAAATTGGACGGACAGGAATTTTGTGGTGAGCAACGTATTTTTTGCTTTTCTCTGCTCACATTTTGCGCTTCGATCAGTTTATTCTACCTGATCCCGGTTGGGGGAGGGCGTTCTAACGGACCGGCACACCACGCTGAGAAAAAGTGACGTCGTCGAACGGCTCGCCTTAATGGCGGGCCGTTCGCATTTGATGGATCGGCTCCGGATTATCCCTCTTGCGGAATGCGGGTAAGGAGGCGTGGAGACCATCTCTCAAAGGGCGTTGACTGGTGTCATTTCCCACGTTGGTCATGACCGAACAAGCGGCGAAAGAGAACTGCTAACCCCGCAGCACAAGCCACAATCGGTCTTAAATTCCAGGGTTGCGTTATGCCCGGGCTGTCCTCGCGTTGCGCTGCTCGCGATGGATGTCTGCCCGGATTCTCAGCTGGTCAGCTCGTCCACGAGTTGCAGGTTGCGGGCGCGAATCTGAGCGAGGCGTTCCTGCAACGCGTCTGCGTTTGTGAACCCGCTGCGCAAAGCCACTTTGCGCAGTTCTTCGGAGCTTGTCGGCAAACGCGATACGCTCTCGTTGTTTTCACGGCGCATGACGGTCTCAATGCGGCGCAACAGCCAGTAGTTTGTAACGAGTTCGCATGCTGCGTCCTGCGAAATGGCCTGCGCGGCGGCAAGACGTTCAAACGCTGTCGGCAAATGCGGTTCCCGGACGCCATGACGCAAGCACAAGGCCTGGACTGAGAACTCGATTGTGACAAGGCCGCCGGGTGCCGTCTTCAGATCGCGCGATTCCGGATCGGCGCGCTCCTGTGCAACGCGCCGTTCCATGGCCCGCACCCTCTCGAAGAGCTGCGGATCTTGTCCGGCGCGTCTCCATGATACTTCGGAGATCTCAAGAAAGGCGGCTGCGTGCGAGCCGAGCACAGGCCGTGCGCGTGTCAGCGCCTGAAATTCCCATGTTTGAGCGCGCGGACTGTTGTAGTAAGCCGCGATGGCCTCCAAAGACAGGATCAGCGGCGATGCTTCGCCTTCCGGCCGAAGTCGGGCATCGAGCTTAAATAACATGCCTTCGGTGGTCTGTGCGCTCATCGCGCGACTCAGATCGCGTGCCACGGAATCGTTCTCGCCAATGAAGACAATGTCGAGATCCGAGCCGTAAGCGATTTCACGGCCTCCAAACTTTCCCATTGCCACGACCGACACCGAATCGGCGACACCGGTTTGTTCTGCAGAGAAACGTAATGCCGCTTCCGCCAGAGCGCTGTATTCGGCACACAAAACCGGCATGGCGGCAAACTCCAGAATATCGCGCAAGGCAATGCGTAGAATCTGTTCGCGGCGGTAGACCCGCGCCCATTCCAGTGGAGGAAGATTTTCTTCGTTGCGCCGGAACCCTTCAAGATAAGTCTCCGCGGTCATGCATTCTCCGAGATTGCCTCCGCGGGCGAACGCCTCAATGAGCTGTGGGCGGCGCAGGACCACTCGGGTGAGGAATGGGCTGGCGTCGAAAAGTTTTACAAGCAACTCCAGAGCGCGGGGAGAGCTGGCAAGGGTTTCGAACAAAAGACTGCGCGCTCCGTAGGCGGCAGCGAAATTCGCGAAACCCGCCAGCGCCGAGTCGGGGTCGGCCACGCCTGCAAGAGTCTTGAGCAGCAGTGGTTCGAGGTTTGCATAGACCCGGCGCATACGCGGGGCGAAATGCGGACCGGAGCCCGCTGTGGAATTGGCAGGAAGCCCTGCAAGCAAACGCTCTGCTGCGGCCGGATCTGCGAAAACCGGCATGCAACGATATGGGCCGGCGGGTTCAGATGTGGCGGGTTTGACCGTGGCGTCGAACACATCCCGCACGCCTGCCATGAGGGTGTCCAGCTGCGATCGAAGACCGGCACCATCTTCGAAGCCAAGAGTGCGTGCAAGGCGATCCAGACGGGGGCCGGGTTCGGGGAGCGTATGGGTCTGACGTTCGTTCTCCATCTGCAGTCGGTTCTCAACACGGCGAAGAAAGCGATAGGCCTCGGCGAGGCGTTCCACGGCAGGCCGGTCCAGGAGGCCGGTGCGGTCGAGGCGCTCAAGGGCCGCGAGGTTGTTGGGCTCTTGCAGAAAGGCATGCCGTGCACCGTGCAGCAATTGATGTGTTTGCGTGACAAACTCGATCTCACGAATGCCGCCGCGGCCCAGTTTTACATGGCGACCCAACTGGGATGAGCCAACAATCTCGCGCTCGATCCGGCCTTTTACAGCCGCCACTTCGTCAATGATGTCGGGAGCGATGTGCAGGGGAAACACGAAAGGCTGCAGGCGCTGAAGAAATTCGTATGCGGTCTCCGCATCGCCGCACACACCACGCGCCTTGATAAGCGCCATGCGCTCCCACGTTTCGCCCATGGCCGCGTAATAGTTTTCCATGCTTTCAAGCGAGCGGACGATGGCACCGCTGCCGCCTTCCGGGCGCAACCGCAGGTCGATGCGAAAGAGGGGGCCCGCCGGATGAGCGGAAGCGAACGTCTTTGTGATGTTGGTCGCCAACTGCGCAAAGAAATCGTGGAACGACCGGCCCGCTGCGAGGACGCCATCTTCGTTGTAACAATAGATGACGTCGATATCGGAACTGAAATTCAACTCGCGTCCGCCGAGTTTTCCCATGCCGAGCACCGTAAATCCCGTGGAGGGGCACGGGCTGCGACGCGTCATTTCCGTAAGCCACTCCTTGAGCACCGTTTCCAGACAGAACGCCGAGAGATCGGCGAGTTCGCGCAGCGTTTCTTCGAGCGGCGCCACACCGGCGAAATCGCGGAGTGCAATGCGCAACATCTCGCGTCCTTTCATGCGGCGCAGTACTGAGAACCCGTTGGAGACAGCGCCACGCCCTGTGGTCTCTCCGGTTTCGTCGGCGAGGGCACGCAATTCGGAGCGGAAACGTCCCATCCCCCGCGGCTCGGTGCACACGGCTGGTTCCGTCAGCCATATTAGTGCCTCTGGATCGGCCGCAATGCGCGCTACGGCAATTTCCGCATAGGAAAGATATTCGAGCAGCGGCGCCGTGCCGAGCGGAAAATCGGTGAGGATGGCGTTGAATGTTGCAGAGCCGTGCTCCGAAGCGAAAGCGTCCCGAAGAGTGTCCAGAGCGCATCGCGCGCGCTCCGGGTCGAGGCATTTCGCGGTGGCCTCGTGAAGCGTCATCGCGCGAGTGCCTCGCCGGTCATGGGAACGAATCGCACGGGCAGTACGGCGGTTTTCTCGATATGATCGCCGCGTTTCTCCAACAGCACGAGTTCTTCGACAACATCGCCCACCGGGATGATCATCCGCCCGCCTTCCTTAAGTTGTTCGACCAGCGGCTCGGGTACATGATCCGGTGCGCACGTTACGATGATCTTGTCGAACGGCGCATGGTCCGGCCAGCCGCGATACCCGTCTCCGGGTTTGACATGCACATTGCTGTAGCCGAGCCGATCAAGATCCCCCTTCGCGCGTTCGGCAAGTTCCTGGACGATTTCGATTGTGTAGACTTCTGCGCCGAGATCGGAGAGCACGGCCGCCTGATATCCCGAGCCTGTGCCAATTTCCAGGATGCGTTCGCCCGGTTGCGGATCGATTTTTTCTGTCATGAACGCCACAATGAACGGTTGCGAAATGGTCTGTCCGTAGCCGATGGGCAGCGGTCCATCCGAATAGGCTGCATCGCGCACATTTTCCGGCACGAGTTCATGGCGCGGCACGCGCTGCATGGTTTCCAGAACCCGGGGGTTGGTGATATCGCGTCCGGGACTCATAAGCTGGCTTTCGACCATGGCGTTGCGGAGGCGTTCCCAATCTGGCACCGCGCTTCCCGGACTCCGGCCGCTCTCCGCGATTCCGGGCCGCAGGAACACAGCAAGGAGAACCAGAGCGAGGACAAGCAACAGGGCAAGACCCATCCACTTTTGCATGATTTCTTTTTAACCGGCTTCAGGCTTAAACGAAAGATCGCATGTCGACTTTCGGTTTTTTTAAGTGGTGCGCACTGTTACCGGGAGCTTGATATGGGTAAAACCCAACATCGCATACGCGAGTAATGTTGATCGCAGACGCGGATCGTCTCTGAGAGTGTTAAGCGGCTTCAACGTCGACGGAACGCCCGTTGATTAGAAAAAGGAACTCCTAATACTGCTTTGGACATAGTGTTTGCGAGCGCAGTGGTTCTCCAGCCAACGCGGTTGTGAGGAGTCCCGCCGATGGCACCCGCGCAAACAATGCGCCGGTTTTGCGTGCGGCATTGCGGATCGCTGCGAAGTGCCGCTGGTAGGTGACTGTATAATCCCGCAATTCGCGGTCAAAGAAACGTTGCTCGATGAATTCGCGCGTTTCGATGTCCTCGAAACGCAGGTTGCCCGACCAATCCGGGGCGGCTTCGGCTGCATCCCATGGAGCCAAAACGACCGCCAGGCCAGGCCTCGGCGCCAGCGTGTGAAACAGGGGCAGGGGATCGCACGGTTGAAGCAGGTCCGATATGAGAACGCGCATCACACCTCTGCGCACGGGCCATGATGGCCATGAGGATTGTGATGCGGGATCGATGAGAGATTGCGGGAGCACAGCGTTTTCCGCGGTGTCCTGCAGCCAGAATGCAGGATCGCGGGCGGATAAGGTTTCGCCGTCATGCGTCCAGCAACGGATGCCAGATCGGGTCGATTCGCGCGCAGCCGCTGTTGCAAAAGCTGCGAGTTCCTGTGTGCGCCTCCATTTCTGCGGAGTTCCCCGCATCGAGAGGCTGATATCTACAAGAATATCGACCGCCGGCGCTGCTTCGGCCCGGTAGATCTTCATGAGATACTGGCCGGTGCGCGCACACGCCCGCCAATCGATCAATCGGGGATCGTCGCCCGGCGCGTATAGCCGGTGATCGTGGAAGTCGAGGGAAGTGCCCGCGCCCGCTGCAAGAAACTCTCCTGGAGCGCCCTGCCACGCGCGATGTTGGAACGGCAGGGAAAACAGCCTTGCCGCGTTTTGCCCGGCAGCGGCGGGGGAAAGCGCGGTCATGCCGCGTTTGTGCCGGCAAGCATCTGGGCTGCTTTGGTTTCTGCGACACGGATCCGTTGCCATTCGCGTGCAGCCATCAGTGCGAGCGCAAGAAACGACAGTGCGCCGACGGCGATCATGAGCATGAGATACAGGTCTTCCAATCCGTCGGGCACTCCGCCGGTCAACCCCTGCAGCAGGGCTGCGGGTGGCAGCCAGGAAAGCACAAGATTGATTTCTTTTGAGTCGCCAATAGCCGCCGCGACGGAGACAAACGACGCCAGCAACAGGCCGAGGCCCGCCACGGCGAACCCAATTATCACGGCCTTCCCACCCCGGCTGCGTTCCGCGAAACGTCCGACGGCCACACAGAAAAAGAGCGTTGCAACCGCCGCACTGAAAACGACCCACGACGCGGGATCGGCGGCGTTTAAATCGAACATGCGCGCCCAGACAAACGCCGACAGAACGACGACGCAGACGGTGTATCCGATTGCCGAAACCCAGCCAGGATAGAAAAAGGCACCAAACAAACGGCCCGCAAATCCTGCGCGGACAAACGGCGCGCAGATAGAAGGGAGCGGACGCACCGTTTCGCAAAGCGCAGCGGTCGCGACGGCTGCGGTGACGAGCATCGCGGCTGCGGCGAGTGCCCAGCCTGCGCGATTGTCGGAAAGAACCAGCAATGCCCACGGGATGTTGATGGCCAGGCCGAGCAGGCGCAGGGAGGTAGACAGGTTTTCTGCCGGGGCCGAGATGCGCGCTGCACCCAATCGCAATAGAAGCAGCGTGCCGAGAATGCCTGTGGCGATGGTCGCCGCCTGTGCCTCAACCGCAAACTCGATGCTGCCCAGTGGTGAACTCCCGCTCCCGCTTACGCGCATGATAGCAAAGAGCAGCGCATTCGATCCCCCAAAGAGGGCGAAAAATACCAGCCCGGCTACAATGCCGCGCATGGCGCGGGAAGGGAGGGTCGACAGCACCACGGCCGCCGCGGCTGCAACCGCCGCCGCGAACAGGATCCAACCGAGCACTGCGAGATCGGATAAGACATCCACTCCACCAAGAAAATATCTCAGTAAAAAGAATGGCAGCAGTGTGCTTGCAATGAGCAACATCTGAACAATGATCGCCGCCCATTTGCCTGAGACCACCGCAAGAGCCGAAAGACGGGTCAACTGCACCAACTCCAGCGTTTTGGCTTTCGTTTCCGATGCCACCGCGTTCAGTGCGCCCAAAGGCAACAACACAAGGAGTGGCAACCCAACGCTGAACCAGAAGAATCCATGGCTGGATTCCGTGATCTGACCGTGGTCGGAGCGGTCAGCCAGATGGCCCATGAACACAAAGATCAGAATGGCCTGAAGCAATAACAGCGCGAGAACGAAGGTGCGGCCACGCACGCCCTGGCGGATTTCCTTGAGCGCCATTGGCCAGGAATTAAGCAGACCGGTCATGGATATGGCATTATGCACAGATGCAGCGTGAGGGCCACATTCACGATGCGCAAAAGCGCCGGGAGCCGCGATGGCCACCGCCGTGGCTGAGGGCGTTTTCTCTTGAGCGTGGGAAGGCATGGCGTAGGAAATCCCCATGATCCGCATCCTGTTTTTGGGCGATATCATAGGAGAACCGGGCCGACGGGCCGTGATCCAGGAAGCGCCGGTGTTTAAATCGAGGGATGGGGTCGATTTTTTGATTGTGAACGGGGAGAACACAGCCAACGGACGGGGTATCACGCCCAGGATCGCCGTGGATCTTTTGCGTGCCGGCGTTGCGGTGATCACCAGCGGCGATCATATCTGGGATCAGAAAGAGATTCTTCCTTTTCTCCCGACAGAACCCCGCCTGTTGCGCCCGGTGAATTATCCGCCGGGCACACCGGGCTGTGGATCGATTGTGCTTGAGACGGCAAAGGGCAAAGTTGCCGTTGTCAATGTGCAGGCGCGGACATTCACGCAGCCGATCGTGGAAAATCCGTTTCTTGCCATGAGCGACGAGGTGGAGCGGATTCGTGCCGAGACGTCGGTGATTTTCGTCGATGTTCATGGCGAAACCACAAGCGAGAAGATCGCCATGGGCCGATTCCTGGATGGCCGCGTGTCTGCTGTCGTCGGGACGCATACGCATGTGCAGACCGCGGATGAACAGATTTTCGAAGGTGGCACGGCATTTCTCTGCGACGCGGGCATGTGCGGCCCGGTGCGATCAATTCTCGGTCGCGAACCCGAGCCTGTCGTGAAACGGTTTGTAACCAGCATGCCTTCGCAATTCCCGGTTGCAAAAGGCGACGTGCTGCTTTGCGGCGCAATTGTCGATGTGGACGAAACCACGGGCAGGGCGATTGCCATCCGGCGGGTGCAACATCTTGTGCCACGCACAGCCGCTGCGTCGGGCGGAGCATGTGGCGGGGCTGGAACCGACAGCTCAACTGCTGCCGGGGGTGAAGATCGGGAGGAAGCCCGGACGGCCAGCGCACCGGCGTCTCCTCCAGCGGCCGTGTGATGCAGACACAATCCGCGCGCGAACTCCTTGCGCAGCCGCTGGGCGTTGCGGCTGCCACGTTGGCCCTGCCTCTGCTCGGTTTGGCTGCCGCGACCGCGCATCTCTGGCTGATCTGGCTTTCACACGAACACTATGGCTACGGCTGGATCGTGCCCGTGTTTGTGGCGTACAGCTACTGGCTGCGCTGGCAAGGGCGTCCGGCTCCTGGCTCATCCTGTGTTGCGGCAGGCGCGCTGAGTCTTGCAGGTGGATTGCTGCTTTTCGGGGCCGGACGTTGGCTGCATGAAGCCGGCGCGGACTGGCGCCCGCCTTACCTTGCAATGACCGTGGGCGGTGCAGCGATCGCCTTCGGCGGATTGTTGTGGCAGGGAGGATGGCGCTGGGCGCGGCATTTCGCTTTTCCTGCATTATTCCCTCTGGCAGCCGTGCCGTGGCCGATGGGGTTTGAACTGGATTTGTCGCAGGGTCTCAGCAGAGCGAATGCCGCGGTGGCCGCGGAAGCGCTTGCGTGGAGCGGGTCACCCGCCGCGCGTGTGGGCAATGTGCTTTTGACGCCGGGCGGTGCTGTGGGAATCGAGGACGCATGCAGCGGAATCCGCTCCATGCAGGCTGTGTTAATGCTGGGGCTGTTGTTCGGGGAATACTTCCGGCTGACTCCGGTGCGGCGGGTGGTGCTTGCCACGGCAGCCGTTGGGCTGGCTCTCGGACTTAATCTTGTCCGGACGCTTGTGCTTGTGAGCCTGTCTGCGCGGATAGGTGCCGGGGGATTGGATCGCTGGCACGATCCTGTTGCCAACGGTTTCTTTGTGCTCTCATGCGCGGCAATCTGGTTGGCAGGCCTTGCGCTACGGTCACGTGCCGCTGCACCCGCTGGCAGGGAGAATGCGTTGCACCCTCCTCGGCGCAATATTTCCTCCGCCGGAGACGGAGTTCATTCCCGATCTATCATCCCTAAGGCCATCGTGGTGGCTGCGGTTATGGCAATTGTCGTAGCTGAGCTTTTTCCGGTGGGATGGTTCGCGCGCGGTGATTCCCTGCGTGCAGACGACGGCGTGCGCCTTTCGGTGCGGGTGCCCGAAGACCTGTCCGGGGCCGTTGAACTGCCCCTCGGGCGTCTGGTGCATCGAACATTGCAGGCCGACAGCACGCTGGCGATGACATGGCAGCGTGACGGGGAACCATGGTTGTTGTATCACTTTGTTTGGGAACCTGGAAATGTGCATGCATTGCCGGCCCGATCGCACACGCCGGAGATCTGTCTGACTGGTCGCTCCGGCATGCGCCTTGCGGCGCGTCATCCGCCCGTGCTGGTGGAAGCTGGCACCGCCCGGATGGAATTCGATTTTTATACGTTCGAACAAGATGGAACGCCCTGGCATGTCTTTTTTGCCTCATGGCAGGAGACCCGCGGTGGAACGGCAGCACCTGCGGTGCGCAGGGTGCCGACTGGAGTTGAACGTGTTCACGCTGCTGTTACCGGCCAACGGGTGCAGGGACTTGCCACGCTGGAACTCGCCACGCGGGGTTCCGTCGATCCAGCGCAGGCCGAACGCGCATTCCGGCGTGAGGTCGGTCGATGGCTGGTGTCCGGTTCACCGGCGGCGCTGCATGAAAATGGAATGCGGGATGGGGGGATTGCAGTTGAAAAAAGCCGCCGCCTTCCATTGAATGCATTGTAGTGAACACGTCCGACGCTCCGCCAGAATCGGCGCCCACTTCCCCGGTATCCGACGGCGCGCATGAAGCGTTTGCCCGCCTGAGATCACTTCTCAACGGCGTTCTTTTCGGACAGGAAAGTTTTGTCAACGAAGTGCTCACCGGGCTGCTGGCCGGCGGGCACCTGCTTATCGAAGGGCTTCCCGGCCTCGGCAAAACGGCGCTGGTGCGCGCGCTTGCTACTGCCACAGGTTTGGAATCGCGGAGGATTCAATTTACTCCTGATCTCCTGCCCGGTGATATAACCGGCAACCCGGTGCTGCAGGAGAGTGCGGGCCAGCGCCGCTTTGTGTTTGAGCCGGGCCCGGTGTTTTGCAACCTGCTGCTTGCCGATGAGATCAATCGCGCAAGTCCCAAGACTCAGTCTGCGTTGCTGGAAGCCATGCAGGAAGGGCGCGTGACGAGCTTTGGCGAGACGTATGATCTGCCGTCACCATTTTCCGTGCTGGCCACGCAGAACCCAGTGGAACTCGAAGGCACCTACCCACTGCCGGAAGCTCAGTTGGACAGGTTTCTGTTTAAGATCCTTGTGCCAACTGTGGGAGCGGACGTTTTGGAACGCATCGTTCTGGAACGAGAACACGGTGCTGAGGCACCCGTGGAACCGGTTATGACACCTGTGGAGTATGCGGCGTCCTGCCGCGCTGCGCGGGCGGTTTTCATGCCGCCTGCCGTTGCGAATTTCATCGCGCGCCTTGTTGCCTCCACGCACGCTCCGCCAGGGGCTGAGGCGGGCGCCGTGAAATTTGGGGCCAGTCCGCGCGCCGCCCTTGCGCTGGCAGCGGCTGCACGGGCCAGGGCGCTTCTCGACGGGCGCAGCAACGCGGGGTTCGACGATGTGCGCAGCTGCGCCAGACCGGTGTTGCGTCATCGGATCGTCCTCGATTACACCGCGCGTCTTGAAGGCGTGACGCCCGGCGCACTCATCGAACGGCTGGTTACGTCGACGCCGGTGCAGCCACAGCCGTTGGCGCCCAACCTCGAGGCGGTGCGTTCCTGACGGACAGAAGCCGTCGTACCGCGACTTTTATTTGCTCACCGCGTCGCGCATCTCGTCCAGAGTGCCGGCGGATCCAAGCTTCGAGTTTTTGTGCGCGATGAATTTCGCGTATTCATCCATGAAGATCGTGCCCGGAGGGCGGAAATCGAATTCGGCAGGTTTGTCGCGGAAGAACTCGCGATGCACTCGCGTCCAGACAAGGCGGCCGTCGGTGTCGATATTGACTTTTGTGACGCCGAGTTTGGCAGCTGGAAGATACTCGTTTTCATCCACGCCTCGGGCGTTGGGATTGAGCTGACCGCCAGCGGCATTGATGCGTTCGACTTCCTCCTGCGGAACGCTTGAGCTGCCGTGCATCACAATCGGGATGCCGGGGATGCGGGCGTTGATTTTCTCGATGACATCGAAATGGAGCCCCTGTTTGCCCTGGAATTTGTAAGCGCCGTGGCTGGTGCCGATCGCCGCCGCCAGAGAGTCGCACCCTGTTCGCGTGATGAATTCTTTGGCCTCTTCGGGATTCGTCAGGCAGGCGTTGCCTTCCTCGACAACCACATCCTCCTCGACGCCGCCAAGTTGACCGAGTTCCGCCTCAACACTGATGCCCCTCGCGTGCGCGCGGTCGACGACGCGCTTTGTAATTTCCACATTCTCCTCGAACGGATGATGCGAGGCATCGATCATGACAGAACTGTAGAAGCCGGACTCGATGCAATCGTAGCAGGTTTCTTCATCGCCATGATCAAGGTGCACCGCAAAAACCGCCTCAGGAAAAATCTCGGCTGCCGCCCGGATGACCGCTTCCAACATGCGTTTGTCGGTGTATTTGCGGGCGCCCTTCGAGATTTGGATGATAAACGGCGCCTTGCTGTCGATGCAGCCGCGGAACAGTCCCATTGTCTGTTCACCATTGTTGATGTTGTAGGCACCTATGGCGAAACGCTTGTAGGCGACTTTGTAAAGCTGAGCGGTGGTAACAATCATAACCCAGGCTCAGTCTTCACGTGGTGCCGCTTGGCCGCAAGCGGATTTGCCAGCCCGCACTTTGTGCGCGACCAATATTTGGTTGTCGCTTTCCACTCTGCAAACCTCTTTCCCGCAATGAAATCGTTGTTCCAATGGCCCGTCCTGCATGTTCTCGTTTTGGCGCTTGTGGTGCCGGGCGTCGCACGCACGCAATCGCCGGATGACGATGGTGAAGGGCAGCGGCGTCTTCCGTCGCACCTTTGGGTTGCGCAAACTCCAGGCGGCGAATATGCCGTCAACCTTAGTGCCATCACCTCTGTGAGCGTGCACGAATACGTTGTCGACGGAATTGCAAAGGTCGTGGAGCTGACTGTTGATACGACAGGCAGCACTGTTGCGCGTTTTTACGCTCTGCAACCCGTGGCGGCCGCGCCCGGAGGCGTTGGGCAGGGCTTGGTCGATACCGTTGCCAACAGGATCAACGATTTGCGTCAGCGCCTTGACAGTGCAGGCATCACCAACGCCGTTGTGAAAAATTATCCGACCACGACCCATGCGCACACCGTGGAATACCGTCTTACCACGCGTGAATCGGTGGAAAAACTCTACGAACACTTGCTCAAAGCCTGGTCGCGCATGTCGGGCAGCCGCGTAAAAACGGAATAAAAGCGGACGAAAACCGCCACGGACATTGTGCGAAACGGAACAGCGGAACGGTGTGAGTGGAGTAAAAACCCGTGAATAATGTGCCGACGCGACCTTTTTTGACGGGTTCTGCCACGGTTTCAGTGTTTTTCGCGTTAAGAATCCATCTTGGCGCTTGACTTGCTACACTTTGAGCATGTTGGCTGAAAAGGCGTCGGCGGACGAGCGAATCGTTTCTGTCGGCAGGCTCTGACTTCTCCGTCCGTCAACCCTTTCCCGATTTTGAAAGACGCTGCCATGCACCCACTTTTCCGCTACGCCGAACTTTTGCCGCGCGTTTCCTGCCGGTCGCACGCTGCTCACTTTCAGGCTTCCCGGTTACACGCTGAGATTTTGCTGCCAGCATGAAAGGCCCCGTGCACATTTCCTTGGTGGTTGCCGTCTCGGCATTGGTCGGTGCGGCTTTCTTGCCGTCGGTCGCCGAGGCGAAGATCCGCACCATTATTGTGGACGCCGGACATGGCGGCCATGACCGCGGGGGGGTGCCCGGTCAGCGTGTCTCGGAAAAAGCGCTTACCCTGGATACCGCGCTCCGTCTTGAACGCGAGCTGAAGCGGCGCGGCTTTAATGTTGTCATGACCCGGCGGACCGATGTCTTCGTTCCGCTGAGCACCCGTTGCGCCATCGCCAATAAATACCGCGATGCCTTGTTTGTAAGCGTGCATTATAACTCTGCGCGTCGGCGTGGCGCGATGGGGTTGGAAACGTTCTATTATTCGCGTCCGGGTGCGTCGCTGGCCTACCGGATCCAGAACAACATCATGCGCACGGCGCGCACCGATAATCGCGGTATCAAACGTCGCGGTTTCTATGTGCTTCGCAACACACGCATCCCTGCCGTGCTGGTGGAGTGCGGGTTTCTTACCAATCCGACCGAGGCGCGGCGTTGCCTGAATTCGCGCTATCGGCAACGGCTTGCGGAACAAATCGCTGAAGCGGTTGAGGATTATGCGGCCGCGACGGAACGGGCGCGGCGCGGCAGCTACATCAGCGCACGCTAAGAATGCGCTGGGCCGTTGACGTTCACGAGCGGGATGCTCGGAGATGTGCAGCGGCCGTAGCCGGGCCTTCGCGGCAAGCTCACAACTCATGACGCAAGGCCGAATCGTTGCCGCATCGGAAATGGCTGCTGTGGAACGGCTTGCCTTTGATCGCGGTGCGACCGCGGGCGAATTGATGGATGAAGTCGCGCATGGCATCGCCAGCATTTGTCTTGATTGGTATGGCTGCGATCGCGATGCCGTGTTGTTCTGCGGTAAAGGGCACAATGCCGGAGACGCCGCCGCTGCGGCTCGAATTCTCAAAGCGTTCGGCTGGCAGTTCACCGTGCGAGCCGCATGGTCGCGTGGGGAAATGTCGGAACTTGCAAGGGCGCACCTTGACGCGTTGAACGCTCCAGTGTGTGGCCCCGATGCGCTGAAGGATCCGCGTGGAATGCTGAGCCTGCTACCGCGTGGCATGAGCGCGGGCGTTTCATGGATTCTGTTCGACGGATTGATCGGGCTGGGCACCTCCGGCGGCCTCCGCGGGGCTGCCGCAGAGTTGGCTGAGGAAATGAGGACGCTGCGCCGGCTTTACGGTGCGCGTGTGGTTGCCATGGATTTTCCGAGCGGTTTGAACTGCGAAACCGGCGAGCCCGGGACCGGTTGCGTGGTTGCAGACGGCACGATCGCTGCCGGATTCTGCAAGACGGGACATGTCGCCGATGCTGCGGAAGCCGTGTGCGGACGGCTCGCGGTGGCGTCGTGCGGGATGTTCGAGCGTCTGCTTCCAGAGGCGGCGGACATTGCGGCACTCGACGCACGCGGCGTGGTGACAACTGCGGCGGGCGTGAGGCAATGGCTTCCGCTGCGGGCGTTGCATGGGCACAAAGGTGACGCCGGCCGTCTTGTCATCGTCGCCGGATCGCCGGGGATGCATGGCGCGGCGGCATTAACAGCCGCTGCAGCGCTCAAAGCCGGGGCGGGCCTGGTTACTGTTGTCTGCCCCAGAGGGGCGTGGTCGGCCGCAGCCGCGTTGTGTCCGCCAGAAATCATGGTGCGTCCCGCTGATCGGATTGCTGAAGCATTGGATGTGCGCGCTGACGCCCTGGCAATTGGACCCGGACTGATGGAAAGCGCTTCGGACGTCTGCGCGATTCTCGAACGATTCACCGCACCAGCCGTGATCGATGCCGGCGCTTTGGGCATGTTGCCACCCGGAATTGTTCCGCGTCCGTCCCACATTGCGTCCCCGAGACTCCTCACGCCGCACACAGGAGAAATGGAGCGGTTGTCTCCGCGCGGGAACCGTTCGCGTGCGCAATGGGCTACGGAAACCGCTAAGGAACGCGGAGCCACGGTGCTGTTGAAAGGGGCACGCACCGTTGTGGCAGTTCCGCCGGAAGAACACTCAAGGGACGCGACGCGTCTGGTTTACAACGCCACCGGCAACCCCGGCATGGCCAGCGGCGGCATGGGTGATGTGTTGACGGGCACGATCGGCGCTCTGCTTGCGGGTGGCATGAATCCTGGTCATGCAGCGTCCGCAGGGGCATGGTTATGCGGGCGCGCTGCGGATTGGGCCGTGGAACGTGGCGGATGCACATGGGAAACCTTGAGCGCTTCGGACGTCATGGAATCGCTTGCGGCAGCTTACCGCAGCGCGCGGCAGGGCATCGGTTGAAAGCGTCGTGTGCTCCATGCGACTCAGCCGCCGTAATATTTCAGGGCAAACGCCGCAAGAGCGAGGAAGAACAGGAAACCGCTGACATCGGTGACAGTTGTCACGAAAATGCTGGAGGCCAGCGCCGGATCCACCCGAAGCAGACGCAACCCGAATGGAATGGATACGCCAGCGAGCGCGGCAGCCAGCTGCGTAAGCACCATGGCAGTGGCCGCCACCACACCGAGCACAATGCTGCCTTTCCAAAGGAACCCAATGAGTCCGAGCACAAGGCCGACTGCAAGCCCGTTTATCAGTGCCACCAACCCTTCCTTTAGCAGGGCTTTGCGTCCGTCTCCGGGCGACAGTTCGCCCAGTGCCATGTCGCGCACAATGATGGTCAGGGTTTGGATGCCGGCGTTGCCACCCTGCCCGGCGATGATAGGTAAAAACACAGCCAGCGCGGTCCACGCGCCAATGGTGGATTCGAAGAGTCCCACGACCGACGCCGCAAGCACTGCGGTTGCAAGATTGACGAACAACCACGGAAGCCGCCGCCCCACGCTGCGGGGCCACGGCGTCAGCGCCCGTTCCTCGCCGGAAAGACCAACCATCAACTGCATGTCTTCGGTCGCTTCTTCCTGTGCCGCTTCATAAACGTCCGCTGCCCGCACGACACCAAGCAACCGATGATCGTCGTCGACCACGGGAAGCCCCAGATAGCGGTAGCGTTGAAACTGCCGAGCCAGATCTTCCTGGTCGGCGCGAACGTTCACCGCTGCCACATCGGCGTGCATGATCTCCCGCAGCGGCCGTTCCGGACGGCAAAACACCAGTTCGCGCAAGGGAACAATGCCTTTTAGGCGCCGACCGGAATCGATAACATAGAGGTAGCCAACGTCGTCCTGCCGCGAGCGCACTTCGCTGGCCTGAAGGCGGGCAAGCGATTCTCCAACGGTTGCGCCGGCTTCGAGCGCGATGAACCGGTCGCTCATCAACCCGCCGGCTGTATCGTCGGGATAGCGGAGCAGGCGGCCCACTGCCGCTTCGATCTCCGGAGGTAGCGCCGCCATCACCTCCAGAAGCCGCTCTTCAGGGAGCAGGCCGGCAAGGTCCGCGGCACGCTGATGCGACATGGCCTCCAGCCACGCAGCAATATCTTCGGATTCCGTCTCTTCGAACAGATCCGGAATGCGATCCCATTCCATCTCGGCGAGCACCGCTGCCGCCCGCTGCACGGGCATCGCCTTCAACTCTTCGAGCGCCTCTTCAAGCCCGAGGCGCTGGAGGCGATCTGCTTCGTCTGCGGGGTGCAGCGCACAGGCGGTGTCCGGTGGGAGATCGGCGTTAAGCAGAGGCATGAAAAGTGGGTCCCTCGTCCTTGTGCGGTTTTAACAGACGATTTCGACCCGTTTACAGGAGGGAACACTGGAGCGCAAACCTTCGTTCCGGATGCTTTCGTCCGGCACTTTACTTTGTTCGGCACCGCAGCCAGTCTGACCGGATGAATGGAGTACGGTTTGACCCGGGGCGCGGAGTGCTGCTGGGAGCCTTGAGCATGGCACTGTGCACACCTGTCCTTTGTCCCGGACAGGACGAGTACGTTCGTGCGTTCTCCGAGCCGCATTTCGAAGGACGGGTCACCGTGTTCACCCCGGTCGCCAACCACCCCGAACTCAGGGACTTCGACAACCGCATTTCGTCCCTCATCTACAAGATGCCTCCGGGGCGCGTGGCGGTGTTCTACGTCGATAAGCGGTACGAAGGACCGGCTCTGGAATTGCATGGTACCGGCTATCCGGTCCGCATGGCCGGTCTCGATCTTTACGAACGCAACCTCAGTTCGCTCAGATGGGATAGCACGGCCGGAATTGTCGCGAACGAACAAGGTGCCTTCGCCCGCCTGTATCAGCGCAAGAATTTCAAGGGCGCGCGGCTCACCGTGACGTTTAACGAGAATATCGCAAACCTCCGCCAGGTCACCGGCGATGAGGGCGAGCGTGGGTTTGAAAACGAAGTCGAATCCGCTCGATGGCTGATCCCTGAAGGATGGAATCTTGTCCTGTACGAAAACCGCGATTTTTCGGGGGACGCCATCGAGTTGCAAGGCTCGGCAAACATGGAATCGTCTTCCACCCTGGAACGGTTTGAGGGACGTGCCAGTTCTCTGCGTTGGGAACCCGCCCGGTTTCAGGCCGCACCGCCGGGTCCGCCGCCCGTGATTTCTCCCCCCCCGCGCTGAACGTTCCGGCGCGAACCCCGACGGAATTCCGCCCGTGGTTTTTTCTTCGTTCGTTTTCCTTTTCTATTTTCTGCCGGCAACCTTGGCGTTGTACTACGCTGCCCCGGCGCGGATCCGTGGCGCGATTCTCACCGCCGCGAGCTACATCTTTTACGGCTGGTGGAATCCGGCGTTTTGCCTGTTGATGCTGTTTTCCACTGCGGTGGATTATTTCTGCGGAAAATGGGTGGCGGCAATCCCCCGCGGAGCGGCTGGTCGCTGGAAGCCGGTGGCTCTGTCGGTCGTGACCAATCTCGCCCTGCTTGGCTGGTTTAAATACGCCGCGTTCGTGGCCGACAACCTGAATCGCGCTGCCGCGTCGCTGGGTCTTGAGGCTGCACTGCCCGTGCTCGCCATTGCCCTGCCGGTTGGAATCAGTTTTTACACGTTCCAATCGATGAGTTACTGCATCGATGTGTACCGGGGCGACGCCCCGCCCGCGCGTTCATTCCTTGATTTCGCCTGCTTCGTCTCGTTGTTCCCGCAGCTGGTGGCGGGTCCGATCGTCCGGTATCGGGAACTTGCAGGTCAATTGATCGTCCGCAGGCATTCGGCGGCTCTTTTCTCCGAAGGCATCGCGCGTTTCACGATCGGGTTGTCCAAGAAAGTCCTTATTGCAAATCCCTGCGGAGCGATCGCCGACGCGGTGTTCGGCGCCACCGCGCTGGATGCGCGGTGCGCATGGCTGGGTGTGACGGCTTATGCCTTCCAGATCTATTTCGATTTCTCGGGTTACAGCGATATGGCCATCGGCCTTGGGCGTATGTTGGGCTTCACATTCCCGGAGAATTTCCGTTCGCCTTATCGCGCCACATCGATGTCCGATTTCTGGCGGCGCTGGCATATCACTCTCTCTGCGTTTCTGCGGGATTATCTCTATATCCCGCTGGGCGGCAACCGGCGCGGCACCGCGCGCACCTATTTCAATCTCTTTCTGGTGATGTTCCTCGGCGGATTGTGGCACGGTGCCCAATGGACTTTTGTGCTGTGGGGATGCGCCCACGGGCTTTTCCTCGCCTTGGAACGCGTGGCAGGCGGGCATGCGCTCTATGCGCGCACACCACACGCCGTGCAGGTTGCAGCGACATTCACCCTGACGTTGCTCTGCTGGGTGTTGTTTCGCGCAGAAAATCTCGAGGTGGCGGGCCGTGTCTATGCAGGCCTGTTTGGCTTCGGCGAGGCAGACTCCCGCGCGGCGCTGTTGTGGGCCGGGTTGGCGCGGCCCTACAATCTCGTCGTGCTGGCGGCCGCCGCAGTGTTGACATGGGCCATGCCCCGCGCGGCGGAATTGTCCGTGCGGCCGCTGACCCCGTTGCGCGCGGTCGCAATTCTGCTGCTCTTTGCGCTGTCTGCCGTCATGCTGCTGTCTCAGGGCGAGAATCCGTTCCTCTACTTCCAGTTCTGAAAGGATTTCAGGCGGCATCAGTCCGTCGCAATCGGAAAGCGGCTGGCGCGGGCTGACCGCTTTTTGGTATTGCATTGAAACCCCGGCGTCCTAGCCTCACGTCCCCATGGACACACCCACGGAAAGCGCAAGCCTGGTGCAACAGTTGGAAGATGTTCTCGGCAAAGCCGCCGGGATCGTCTGGGGTCCGCCGCTCATCGTGCTGCTTCTTGGCACGCACCTTTTTCTTACTTTCCGTCTTGGATTCATTCAGCGATTCATTCCACGCGCCATCCGTCTGACATTCCGCAAGCCGTCCGGCGAGGGAGACATCTCGCATTTTGGCGCGCTGACGACAGCGCTGGCTGCCACAGTGGGCACGGGAAACATCATCGGTGTGGCCTCGGCGATCGTCGCAGGCGGGCCGGGGGCCGTGCTTTGGATGTGGTTGACGGGCGTGTTTGGCATCGCGACGAAATATGGTGAGGCGGTCCTGGCAGTGAAGTACCGCACGACAAACGCGCGGGGCGAAATGGCTGGCGGGCCCATGTATGTGCTTGAGCGCGGGCTAAAGATGAAATGGCTGGGGGTTGTGTTCGCTGTCTTCACCGCCTTGGCCGGGTTCGGCATCGGTAATATGACGCAATCGAATGCCGTGGTGAATCTGACGTTGGAAAACCTGCGCGATTTCGAGCCGCTGGCCGGCGTGGCACCGGAACAGATCGCACACGGCATGGGTCTTCTGCTTGCCGCGCTAACAGCGGCCGTGATTCTCGGCGGCGTGAAATGGATCGCGAACGTCTGCAAGGTTCTCGTTCCTTTCATGGCCCTGATCTACGTCGTCGGATGTCTGGTTCTTCTTGGTAAATACTGGGGCGAACTTGGGAACACCATCCAGTTGATCGTCACGAGCGCCTTCACTCCGGAAGCGGCTGGCGGCGGGTTGATCGGCGCCGGCATTCGGGAGGTGATTCAGGCGGGTGTCGCCCGGGGTTTGTTCTCGAATGAATCCGGCCTTGGCAGCGCCCCCATTGCAGCCGCCGCCGCGAAAACACGCAACCCGGTCGAGCAGGCTCTCGTTTCAGCCAGCGGCACGTTTTGGGATACGGTGGTCATTTGCGCGGTGACCGGACTGGTGTTGGTCAGCACCGGCCATTGGGAGGATGGGCTCGCGAAGGATGTGCTGGCCCGCGAAGCGTTTCGCGAGCTGGGACCGTACGGTCCTACGCTCCTTGCGTTCGGACTCGGGACATTCGTCTTTTCAACCATCCTCGGCTGGTCGTACTACGGCGAGAAAGCCGTGGAATACCTGTTCGGCATAAAGGCAATTTTGCCCTACCGCATTCTCTGGGTGGCGGTGGTGTATATCGGTGCGGTTCTGCCACTGAGCGCGGTATGGAATTTTTCGGATGTGATGAACGGGCTGATGGCAGTTCCCAACCTGATTGCTCTTCTGCTGTTGAGTGGCGTGATCGCTGCTGAAACGCGCAGGCACATCGACACCACGCGCACCGTGAAGGACAGCTGAGGTTGCGAAAATCGGGCGCGCCTGGATCAACCAGTGGATGCGCCCCTCTGCGCAGCCTGCCGTGCCGGCCGGAGGGCTTGCACATCCAACGTGTGGCCGTTGTCGTTGTCGAACGGCTGCACGACGCCTTCGATTTCTACAACCGGATGGCGGATAGTCTGAATGCCAAACCGTTTGTAGGCTTTTGCAAACAGCTCGCATTCCAGAATTCCGGTGTAATCGCAGATGGAAATGAATTTCATGGGCTGCCCATCGTTCTGCCGGTGCAAGCGGTCTGCAATGATCATTCCGCACACGGTTACGCGCTGGCGGGAATACCGGTGCAGATCGCGGATTGGACAGTAGGACATCCAGTTAACATTGGGAAAGAGGTCAAGCGGATGTCCGCTGATGGTGAACCCCAGCAGTTCCATCTCGGATTTTAACCTGTCCAGACGTGACGGCTCCCGCAGATGGCCCTCCGAAACTGTCCCGCCGCGTCTCGCGCCTTCTGCACAGTCGAACAGGCCGTGTTCAACGGCCGAAACGGATTGCGCCAGCTCGCAATACTCCCAGAACTGCGCTGTGCGCGCGGGGCCGAAACCATCGAGCGCGCCGCTGCGCAGCAGGGCGTCCATTTCGGCGCTTGATGGGCGACATCGCAGGTAGAACTCGCGCAGCGACGCAAGCGGACGCCGTGCTGCGATGCGGTCAAGCAGCGCGTCGGACAGGCCTTTGATCTGTGCGAGTGGCACGCGGATGTGAGGCATGGCTGAAACCTTCGCAGCGCGAACTGTCGCGGAGTCCTGCGGTTCGTGCCGCTCCACTTTAAACTGTCCGGAGGAACGGTTCACGTCCGGCGACAAAAATCCGATGCCCAACCGGCGGCATTCTATCGAGTAAACCAGTTTGTTATAGAACCCGCGCCCGTGCGTAAGCACGCACGCAAGGAATTCCGCGGGATGATACCGCTTCAACCATGCGGCCTCATACGCTTCCACGCCATAAGCGGTGGAGTGGGCGCGGCAGAACGCGTATCCCTTGAATCCGAATAGCAGATCCCAGACGCACGCGATTTCGTCTTCGGTCCGTCCGAATCTGCGGGCTGCATCCATGAATTCGGCGCGCAATTCCAGGGCTCTGGCGGCATCGTTTTTCACCAGGGCCCGGCGGAGTAGATCCGCGCGTCCGGCGCTCATCCCGGCAAACGCTTCGCAGATCTGGAGCACATGTTCCTCATAGGCGACCACGCCGTACGTGGACCGCAGCACCGGCTCCAGACTGGGGTGCGCATAGTCCACAGACTCCAATCCCTGGGCGCGTCTTGCAAAATGCACTTTGCGCATGGTGTTCGCCGCGCCGGGGCGGATGACGGACACGATTGCGATGAGGTCATCGATGTTATTCACGTTGACCATCCTTTCGAGGCTGGTCATTGCGGGCGATTCGATATGGTGGACGCCGCGCGCCTCGCCGGCGGCGATCATCCGCCAGACATTGGCGTCGTCCCACGGTTCAAGCCCTCTGAGATCCACGGCGATGCCGCGGGCTTCAAGAGCCCGTCTCGCATCGCGCATCACCGCAAGGCCGGCCTGAGCGAGAATATCCATTTTGACGAGCCCGATGGCTTCCACGCTGTCCATGTCGAAATGCGTTGTGGGATAGCTTTTGGCGCTTTGAAACACCGGGGACAACTCCATGACCGGACGTCGCGAGAGTACGACACCGCAGGGGTGCATTTTGGGGTGACGCGGAAATCCGTCGAGCCGTTCCGCGAGCCGCAAGGCGATGCTGTAAGGATCTTCGGTGTAATCGATGTCGCGGCATTCCTGGCTTTCCGCCGCAGCGACTGCAACGGCGCGGGCCGATGCATGCGGAAGATGTTCTGTCATACGGCGGATCTGCCATTCGCTCACCCCCATGACTTTGGCGATGTCGGCAAACGCGCTACGACCCTGGAAGGTGTTAAATCCGCCGACCACAGCAGCATGCGGACCGTACCTGTCGAAAATCAGATCGACGACGTCGTCCTTGCGGTCATAGGCAAAATCCACGTCGATATCCGGTAGCTTGTTCAACACCATGCGGTCGCGATTCAGAAACCGTCGGAAATAGAGTTCGAACCGCACCGGACAGACATCGGAAATGCCGAGGCAATAGCAGACCAGGCTGTCGGCCGCGCTGCCGCGGGTGATCCACTCTATACCGTGTGCGCGGCAGTCCTGCAGGATGTCCCATGTCAGCAGAAAATATTCTTCGTAACCCACTTCAGCGACGATGCCGAGTTCTTCCTCGATCTGATTCATGACGCGTCGACGTTCGCTCCGTGGGCGCTGGCCATAACGGCGTTTGGCGCCCTCCAACGTAAGACGTCGTAGAAACGCGCGCGCGCTGGAGCCGTCGGGCGGTGTATAACGCGGAAATCGCAATCCTCCGAGCTCGAACGCAAAATTGCAGCAGTCGGCGATATCTTCCGCATCGCGAAGGGCCGCGCGCCCGGGTTCGGACCCGAACCACGCGTCGCATTCGCCGGGTGTCGGAAAATGGAAATGCCCGCGGCGCTTGGCAGGGGTGCGCATGTCCAGAAGCGACAACGTACGGATGGATTGCAGCACAGCGAACATCGCCTTGTCGCCCGGCGCTGTGTAACGCACTTCCGGCAGCAGTTCCGGTTTCCGGATGATAAGACCCTCCGTATGTTCGGCAAGAAACGCAGGCGTAATGACTTTGCATCCCCCAAAATCGTCGAGAGTTTCTCTGGCTTTTCCTCGTGCGGTCTGTGCCAGTGGGCCGTCGGATAAAATCCGGCACAGATTTGCGTACCCGTCGGCATTACGCACATAGGCGATGCGGCGTCCTTCTCCGGCGACAATGAGTTCCGCACCGATAAGAGGCTGTATGCCGACTTCCTTTGCCGCGAGATAAAACTCGACTGCGCCATGGAGGTTGGGATCGGTAATGGCCGCGGCACGACATCCGTGCGCAGCCGCAAGCCGAACGATGTCTGCCGGTTTCAGCAGCGAATCGAGAAAGGAATAGCCGCTTTTGAAATTGGCGAGCGGAAGTGAAATCGCGCGCCGCGTGCCGCGTCCTGTACGGTTGGCCGCGCGTTCAGCCGTTTTTTTTTGAGCTGCCGGCTTTTCCTCGACCCGCGCAGTGGAGTGTTCCTCCTCCAAAGCTGCGAGATACAGATCGTGCCCGCGCAGAATCGCGCCGCGCCCGTAACGCGCGCGTACGTCGTCCATGCTGTGTGCAAGACGCAGCCGCTGGTCGGCATCGCGTCCGGCGTCGAGCAGCGGCAGTTGCGTCTGGAACACGTTTCCGTAAATGCCGCTCAATTTCACCGACGCCAGGCGCAGACTCACGCGGCGTTCCCAGGCCTTGTTCAACAGACGCGCCAGCAGCGGGTACACATCGGTTTCGACGCCGGTGGGTTCGGTCAGACTTTCACTGCGGCGACACTCGTCGAAATCGTTGTATCGGATGCGCACCTCCACCGTGCGTGCGGTGCGCAATTCCTGGCGGATTTTTATAAAGAGCCGGTCCGTCATGGCGCGCAGCCGGGCAAGAACGATATCCGGATCGGCGATGTCCTTCTCGAACGTTTCCTGTTCACTGTAACTCTTTGCCTCGGGCGGATCGGCAACCACCGGCCTTTCGTCGATGCCCTGCGCCATTTCCCAGAGCGTGCGCGCACCGCTCCCGGCAAATAGCGCGAGTTGTTCCGCGGGCGTCTGCGCAATCTGCCAGATCTTCGTCAGACCGGCATGCGTGAGGGTTTTGGCAAGGTGCGGTCCCACGCCTGGCAGCCACCGGTTTTCCAGTGGAGCGAGAAATTCGCGTTCCGAACCCGGCGGCACCTCGATTAGCGCATTGGGTTTGTGGAGCTTGCTGGCCACCTGCGACACAAGTTTATTGCTGCCGACACCTTCGGACAACGTGATGCGCAGCGTTTCACGCACTGCACGGCGGATCGCCTCCGCAATCTCCGACGCAGGCCTGCCGCGCTGGCCGCGCACGTCGGCGTATCCTTCGTCGATGGACCCCACCTCCACCACCGGGGTAAAATCGTAGGCGTAACTGAACATCATCCTTGAGAAATGTTCGTATTTCTCGAAATCTCCGGGTACAACGACAAGCTGCGGGCAGAGCTTCCTTGCCCGGGCGGTCGGCATGGCGGATTCCACGCCGTATTTGCGCGCCTCATACGACGCCGCCGCGACCACACCCCGGCTCTGCCCCCCCACGGCAACGGGTTTACCCCGCAAACGCGGGTCTGCCGCCTGCTCTACAGAAGCGAAAAACGCGTCGGCATCGAGATGAAGGATCATAGGCGTATTGTTTCTCGCATGAGGTTACGCATTAAATATGGTATACAGATAAACAGCCTTCGGCAAGTTCCGGGCGTTGGCAGCTTCCCTCATGGCCGTGACGTCCCAAGTCCTGCATTTGCACCAGCTCCATCCCTGCTCCATCTTATACTCATATGATTGATCTTCGCATGCTGCCCGATGCAGCGGGCCACTTCGGGACTTATGGCGGACGTTTCGTGCCCGAAACGCTGGTAACCGCGCTTGAAGAGCTCACGACCGAATATCTGGCCACCCGCGACGATCCGGCGTTCAAAGCCGAACTCGACACATTGTTGCGCGAGTTTGCCGGCAGACCCACGCCGCTCTATTTCGCCGAACGGCTCACCGAACATTGTGGCGGAGCGAAAGTTTATCTGAAGCGCGAGGATCTTCTTCATACTGGCGCGCACAAAATCAATAATGCGCTTGGCCAGATCCTTCTTGCCAAACGCATGGGCAAACGCCGGATCATTGCCGAGACCGGCGCCGGCCAGCATGGCGTCGCCACCGCCACGGTTGCTGCGCGGTTCGGATTCGAATGCGTTGTGTATATGGGCGCTGTCGATATGAAGCGTCAGGCATTGAACGTCGCCCGTATGCGATTCCTCGGCGCCGAAGTCCGTCCCGTGCATGCCGGTCAGGCCACCCTCAAGGAAGCCATCAATGAAGCCATGCGCGATTGGGTGACCAACGTTCGCAACACCCATTATATTCTTGGCTCGGCGCTTGGCGCGCATCCGTACCCGTTGATTGTGCGCGATTTTCACCGTGTGATCGGCGAAGAAGCGCGCCGACAGATCCTCGAAAAAGAACATCGTCTGCCGGAGCTGCTTGTGGCCTGCGTTGGCGGCGGTAGCAATGCCATCGGATTATTTCATCCATTTCTCATGGACGAATCGACGCACATGATCGGGGTCGAAGCCGGAGGCGAACGCATTGCGCCGGGACGTCATGCCGCACGGTTTCAGGGTGGTCGCCTCGGCATTTTGCAGGGTACGAAAACGTATATCCTTGCTGACGACGACGGTCAGATTGAATTGACGCATTCGGTCTCTGCCGGGTTGGATTACGCAGCCATCGGACCGGAGCACGCCAATTTGCGCGATGCCGGTCGTGCCGATTACGTCTATGCGGGCGACGACGCCGCGCTCGCGGCATTTCGCAGGCTTGCTGAACTCGAAGGAATTATTCCAGCCCTCGAAACGGCGCATGCCATCGCGTACGTCCTGGAAGCCGCTCCCAGAATGGGGCGCGAGGAACTGATCATCGTCAATCTCTCGGGCCGCGGCGATAAGGATGTGCAACAGGCCATGGAAGCCTGCGGCATGACCCTTTGATTTTCCTTCAACCTAACGGCCTGAACAAAGCGAACGTACGAATCGCTCCTTCTGCCTTATGTCGAAAGCTATTCCGCATCGCCTTGTTCGGATTTATTTTCGCACAGGCGCACAATTAGTCTTTGAGCCTTCCATTGATGATTCGCGTGATGCAATTCTTCATCGGCTCATCGCCAAAGGTAACCGGAAATCCAAGTCTTAAACCACTCAATATCAACTCAGTCAGAGGCTGTTTCTTGTGGGCATGGCTGATTTGTTCAATCGCCTTTAGTGCAAGGATTGTTTTTTCCTCCAGGATCAGGTCGGCACGAAAGCCCCCTTCGAATATTTTGGCTTCCATTACGATAGCCACACCGCCTTGCCGCTTAATTGATAGACCTCTCTTTTTCAATCGATGGACCAAAGTCACTTTGTAAGCACTCACAAATCAGCCAGATCCTTAGGCTCTGGGAGCTGTCCGAAAAGCAGGAATGTTCCCGCTGAAGTGCTGATGTCCTGCGGCAAGACGACGAGGAGGAAGTGAATCGAGATTCATGACTGACGAGCCTCCCGGCCCTGAGCTCGCGGTCGAAGGGTAACAAAGCCTGTGAACGTAAGCACTCCAGCCCTGCGGGATCACTCCCAGAATCCAGCGCAAAGTTAGTTATCCGCCCTTAGCCGGCATTCAGGGAACCGCAACATTTATAGTTTTTGGACAGCTTCTATGCAGTGCGCTGCATTCATCGACTACAATCTGTCTAATGCAATTTGCAGTTATCCTTTCTGCCCGTGCGCCGTGGTGAGTGGTTATTCCTTTCAAGAACACTGAGAATGAAGTCAACCCGGTCTGGGGTGTTTCCCGGAAGGGAACGATTACACCGCAGGTCGTTGTTTGGGAAATGCGCAGGCAATGCTTGGTCACCATTTGCCCGCGGAAGTCTCGGCTGCGCATCCCGCATTTTTCATCTCCTCCCTTTCCGTGCTCGAGACGGGGATTGTCCTCTCCGCCCGCAAAGATCCTCCAGCCACCCGCGAACTCGATCTGCTCCTGCACCGGACAAAGGCTCATATTGTTCCGCTTCAGGCCGAGCTGGCCGCACGGGCCCGCGACGCCTGGGGGCCTTTCGGGAAAGGCCCCCACCCGGCAGCCTTCAATATTGGCGACTGTTGCTTCTACGCGCTGACTGTTTCGCCGGGTGAACCGTTGCTCTGTAAAGGAGGCGATTTTCACCAGACCGATCTCGAGGTTGTTCTCCTGGAATTTTTCCAGTCTATAACCGCGATTGTTTGGAAAGTTCATGGCAATGCCCTCACCGACGGTCGCTTGTCGGAACTGTCAGCTCTCCGGAAGCTGGGTAACTGGGGAATGGAATTCCAGCAGGCTGTGGAAATGGAGCACCCCGGCGAGTGTTTTGTCCATACACGCTCGCATGAAAGCATCCGCATAAAGCACGAAGTGCTCACCGACCGCGAGCTTGGGTTTTCCTTGGTAAGAATTTCGGTGGCGGGTGATTAGGGATCATTCCGTCTC
>CAZZCL010000023.1:14446-37928 GCA_964652295.1 uncultured Chthoniobacterales bacterium | reverse complement strand
GCTTGCCGGCGCTGGGGCTTGCGCTGGCGGCCGGCCTGGCTGTGTCCGAGTCGCTTGTT
The DNA here is from genome assembly GCA_964652295.1 of uncultured Chthoniobacterales bacterium. GTDB lineage: Bacteria > Verrucomicrobiota > Verrucomicrobiia > Chthoniobacterales > CALDSX01 > CAZZCL01. The sequence continues at coordinate 37,869 of CAZZCL010000023.1, read as the reverse complement.
GTCGCGGCGATTGTGGCCATGTCGAGCACAGCGGTGGTCCTGAAGATTTTCGGAGAAGGAGTCTACGCAAATACCGCAGTAAGCCGGATCGGGATCGGCGTGGCACTTTTTCAGGATTTTCTGGTCGTGCTGTTTATGATTCTTCTGCCTGCGTTGGCTGGAGGGCAGGGCGCGGAGCACAGTGGGGCGCCATTTCTGTGGACCGTCGTGCGGCATCCGTTCGGACTTGTCGGCGATCTGGCAATTGCCGCTGTGAAAGGAGCCGTTTTCCTTGCACTGGGATGGATCCTTAGCCAGGTGGCTATTCCCCGGTTGCTCCGCGCGGTAAGCCGTACCCGCAGCCGGGAACTGTTCACATTGATGGTGCTGGCGTTGTGTGCAGGCATCGCCTATCTCGCCAGCCTGCTAGGGTTGACCTTCGCAATCGGCGCGTTCGTGGCCGGGCTAATCGTGAGCGAAACGATCTATAGTCACAAGATCCTGGCGGATATCCTGCCATTTAAGGATCTTTTCCTCACACTGTTCTTTGTCTCCGTGGGAATGATGGTGGATTTGGAATTCCTGCTTGCACAATGGCCGCTGGTCCTTGGAGCAACCGCCGCGATGATCGTTTGGAAATGGCTTGCCGCGTTCATTGCAGGGTTGATCTCCGGTAATGCGGTGCGGAGTTGTACCGTGGCTGCTGTCGGTCTCGGCAGCATGGGGGAGTTTTCGATCGTTCTTGCCGATGCGGCATTCGGCTGGTCTCTGATCCCGGCCGAAGTGCGCCAGTTTTTTCTGGTGTCAGCCACGCTCGGCATGGCGAGCGTGCCGGTGCTGCTCCCCCTCGGTTCGCGGATCGGACGGTGCATGGAAGGATGGAGAATTTTTGGGCGGCTCAGACATCCTGCCATGGGCGTGGCCTCGCGTAGTGTGTCGGGATTGCAGCGGCATGCCGTCATTTGCGGTTATGGTGTGATTGGACGCCATATCACTGAGGCCTTAAAGGACTTGGGGATTCCCGCCATCGTGATCGAACTCAATGTGCAGACGGTCGAAACGCTCCGTCGGGAGGGGCAGTTGTGCCTGTTTGCGGATGCTGCCCAGAGCGAGACTCTCCGGCTTGCGCGCCTTGAGCATGCCAGCATGTTGATTGTGACGTTGCCGGGGTTCGACGCCTCGAGGGCGGCAGTGATCAATGCACGGGAGCTTAACCCGCGGATCACGGTTGTCTGCCGCGCGCGATACGCACAGCACGCAGGTGAACTGCGCGATCTTGGGGTGGACGCGGTGGTGCACGAAGAGATAGAGACGGCGTTCGAAATGATGCGGATTACATTGTCGCGTTGCGAAATCGGGCGGGAAGATATCGAGGACCGCATCCGCACATTGCGTCTGGGGGGAGGCTCCGAGACGGATGCGTCGGCGGATCGCCCCGCAGCATCCGGCAAGTCCCACGGGGTATGATCGCGTCTGTGCGGGCCGCAGATTCTCCGGGCAGGGGGCCGCGCGTGGGCAGCGTCCGGGAAACAAGGGCTTGCCTCCAAGGCGTGGATTGCGGAACGTGCGCCGCAATCCCGATATGTCCAATGCATCCCCAGCAGGGGCGCCCGACGGCGCGCCAGGATCTCCGCAGCCGCAGGTCGGAGGCGGGACGGCAATTCAGTCGCCGCGCCTCAGCTTCTTTCTTCGCCTTGCCAGCACGCTTGTGTTGTGGGCGGTTGTGTTGGGCACGATTTTTTCGGGGTTTGAAATCGGGTTCCTTGTGATTGTAGCCGGGCTGGGGCTAACGGGGTTGTGGGAGTATTTTAACATGCTCGACCACATGCGGCTTCCCAACTTTCGCGCCTTCGGGATGGCTTGCGCTGGGGTTTTCTATGCCGGGAGCTTTTACTTTTTTCGAACTTATGGACCCGGAGAAGCTTACGAGTTTGAGCTGTCGGTGATCCTGTTCTTTCTGTTTGCGACATTTGCCAGACAAATGTTCGGCAAGACGCGCGTGGTGGTTTCGCTGGAAACGATGGCGCACACACTGTTCGGACTGATGTACGTGGTGTGGCTTTTCAATTTTGTGACGAAACTGATTTATGTTCTCCCTACCGCTGACGATGAGATCCGGGTGACGGGACACTATTACGTGCTGTATCTTGTGGCTGTTACAAAGTTCAGTGATATGGGCGCTTATCTGACGGGCATGGCCATCGGGCGCCACCGGATCGTCCCGCATATCAGCCCTAAGAAAACGTGGGAGGGTTTCTTCGGGGCGCTTGCGTTTGCGACGCTTGCGAGTTGTGGATTGTTTGCGCTGTTGCCCGGGCAACTGGCGGCGTTCAACTGGCTGCACGTGCCGATTCTTGGTCTGTTGCTTGGATTTGCGGCGGTCATCGGCGATCTGGCTGAGTCGATCGTCAAGCGCAGCACAGGGGTGAAGGATTCCAGCCAACTGCTGCCTGGCATCGGCGGCGTGCTCGATCTGATCGACAGTTTGCTGTTTACAGCCCCGCTGTTGTTTTTCTACATGCGCCTTGTGATCGGCATTGGAGTGCGCGAATGAGCAGAGCGTTGCGGCGCGTTGCGGTGCTCGGCTCGACCGGGTCAATCGGGCAAAGTGCGTGTAGCGTCGCGCGTGATCTGCCGGATCGGGTGCAGATCGTGAGTCTCGCTGCAGGACGCAATGCGGGCGCACTGGCGAAGCAGGCTGCCGAGTTTCGACCGCATATTGCGGCTCTCGCCGACGAGACGTGTGGCGGAGTCCTGCGCGGGGCGCTTCCTGAGGATGTACGGTTTGCAGTCGGCGATTCGGGCCTTGTCGAGGCCGCCACGCTGCCGGAAGCCGATATTGTGCTGGTGGCGATCGTTGGGACGGCTGGCCTGCTTCCGGCTCTGGCTGCCATCGAAGCGGGAAAAGATCTGGCGGTAGCAAGCAAGGAAATCCTTGTGATGGCGGGTGGACTGGTCATGGAGGCCGCTGCTCGAAAGGGTGTTCGGGTGTTGCCTGTGGACAGCGAGCACAACGCGATTTTTCAATGTCTGGAAGGGCGCCCCAATCGTGACGTGCGCAAACTGATTCTGACCGCGTCAGGCGGCCCGTTTCGCACCACGCCGGAGTCTGAGCTGGCATATGTTACGCCGGTTGAGGCGCTCAGGCATCCGACGTGGAGCATGGGGCGCAAGATCACGGTCGATTCAGCGACTCTCTTCAATAAGGGTTTGGAGATGATCGAGGCGCGTTGGTTGTTCGATGTGCCGATGGACCGTGTGGGAGCCGTGGTCCATCCTCAGAGCATTGTCCATTCGATGGTGGAATTCGTGGATGGAAGCCTGCTCGCACAGCTGAGCCATTCCGATATGCGTTTCCCAATTCAGTATGCGCTGACATGGCCGGAACGGATCGCAAATTCGTTGCCGCCTCTGGACATGGCCGCGCTCGGACGGCTTGAGTTTGAACTGCCCCGCAGTGGGGTATTTCCGGCCTTACGTTTATCGCGCGAGGCCGGACTTACAGGAGGTACGATGCCCGCGGTGCTTAATGCGGCGAACGAAGTTGCGGTGGAAGCTTTTCTCGCGGGGAAGATCGGTTTCCCCGGCATCTGGGCCGTCGTAGAATCGACAATGAACACCCACGAATCCGTGCTCAACCCGGATCTTGGAGGCATTCTCGACGCCGATCGCAAGGCGCGTCGCATCGCGCAGGAAGCGGTGTTGCGGACCGCGGCATCGTGTCCTCCACGTGCCTAGACTGTATCTGATGGCTCCCGGGAAAACTCGCGCGGATCCGTCCTTGAGCCCTGGGCTTGTCGATGCCATGATTGCCCCCTTTTCCCCGTGTACACGTTCGAGTGCGCGGAGCAAAACGATTCGTTCCAGACCATGGCCCAACCACCCACAGGCGCGATACAGGTGATCAAAGGCGGCGTGACGGTGCCCGTGGGTTTTCTCGCCAGCGGCATTCATTGCGGCATCAAGCCGCTGCCTCCTAAAGGTGCCGCAGTGAAAGGCGTAAAACGCAAAAAGGTGAACAAGGATCTTGCACTGATTTTCTCAGAGGAACCTTGTGCCACGGCGGCGACGTTCACGATGAACAAGATCAAGGCCGCACCGGTGCGCGTTTCGCAACGGCACCTTCGCGGCGCCGATGCACGCGCGGTCATTGTCAACAGCGGCAATGCGAACGCCTGCACCGGAGCGCAGGGCATTCAGGCGGCGCGCCGAATGGCGGAAGCTGCAGCCGCCCAGTTGGAGATTCCTTTGAGGCAGGTGCTTGTGTGTTCAACCGGCCGGATCGGGCAACAGCTGCCGGTTGAAGCCATCGAACAGAATATGGAGAAGCTCCGGTGCAAACTCAGTGTCACCGGCAGCCGACATGCCGCAGAAGCGATCATGACTTCCGATACCTATCGGAAGGAGATCGCCGTGGAATTCACGTTGGGCGGGCGCAAGGTGCGCATCGGCGGTATTGCTAAAGGCGCAGGCATGATCGATCCAAATATGGCGACGATGCTGGCGTTTATCACCAGCGACGCAAACATCGGCGCCCGGGCGCTCAGCAAGGCCTTGCACATCGCTGTAGAGCAGTCGTTCAACCGGATCTCGGTGGATGGCGATATGAGTACCAATGATACCGTGATCGCATTCGCCAACGGGGCATCGCGCTGCCCCATTATTGAGGCGCGCCAGGGAGCAGCCGGTTTCGCGCGTTTCCGCGATGCCCTGAACTTCGTCACACGCGAACTGGCAAGAATGATAGTGCAGGACGGCGAATACGTGACGAAATTCGTGGAGCTGCGCGTCTGCAAAGCAGCCACGTTTCAGGACGCCCGAAAAGTGGCCCGCGCCATTTCGACGTCATTGCTCGTAAAATCGTCGTGGCACGGTGGCGACCCCAATTGGGGTCGCATCCTCGCCGCGGCCGGTTATTCCGGGGCGCGTGTCCGCGAAGAAATGATCGATCTATATTACAACGGCATTGTCGCCGTCCGCAACGGTGTGGCCAGCACCATGCCTGCCGAACGTCTCCGCAAGGCCATGCGTTCTCGCAAGGTTCTGATCTGTCTTGAGCTGAATCTCGGCGATGCTGAATATACCCTCTACACATCGGATGTGAGCCCCGGTTACGTGAAGTTCAACACGGGCGAATGAACGCGGCGGAGCGCCCGGTGGGCGCACCTTCCAATCCGAACACCGAACGCGTGCGCATCATCAGCGAAGCGTTGCCTTACATCCAGCGTTTCCGCGGTGCGGTGTTTGTTGTGAAATTCGGCGGGAGCGCCATGGAAGATCCGCGCCTTGTGCAGAACCTTCTGCGTGACGTCGTTCTCCTCGAGGCCGTGGGCATCGATCCGGTCTTGGTGCATGGTGGCGGCAAAGCCATCAGCGCTGCCATGGCTGAGGCAGGGTTGGAACCCGTTTTTGTTCGTGGGCTGCGGGTTACGGATGACGCCGCCATCCGGATTGTTGAGCGCGTTTTGAACAATGAAATCAACGCAGAAATTGTAAGGACCCTTGTGGCGCAGGGCGGGCGAGCCTCCGGCTTACGCGGTCAGGACGTTTTTGCCGCCCGGCGACAAGAGGCACAGCCGCTGCCTGGCGGCGGCACCACGGATCTCGGGCTCGTGGGCGAAGTGAAGGGCGTCAACGCCGCCCCGGTTCGACGCGAACTTGGCTCAGAGAGCGTGCCTGTTCTTTCTCCACTCGGACGCGACGAGGTGGGCGGTGGTTTGCTGAACATCAACGCAGATCTTGCTGCGGCGGCTCTGGCTGTGGAATTGCAGGCTGCAAAGTTAATCTACCTCAGCGATGTCCTCGGGATTTGTCACGATCCTGCCGATCCGGCCACGCTTGTGCCAACAGTAAGCCGGGCCTCGAGCCGTGCCTTGATCGACAGCGGCGTGGTGTCGGGCGGGATGCTGCCAAAACTTGCTTCGGCACTTGATGCCCTCGATGCCGGCGTCGGAAAAGTTCACATGATCGACGGGCGCATGCCTCACTCTCTGTTGTTGGAGATTCTTACAGACAGCGGCGTTGGCACCGAGATCGTCCGGGAAAGGGAATCGTAACTTTGCAGCGTCTGCTTGCGGCAGAGCCCGGCCGCCTGCATGATGGGGTTCCATGGCACGACTGGCTTCTGACGACCCCCTGATCATCGATAAAACGCTGGAACTTTGCCGCACGATTGTGGATCGGCCAGGATTCCACTCTGTGCGCAGCATCGTGCGCGAATTCTTTAATGACGAAACGGCCCGCGACCGCTACGAAACGCTTTCACGGATTGGGCGTGAACTCGCGGAAAGACAGTCGCAGGGAAATGAACTCACCAGCGACGAGATTTCCGCATATGAAGATGCGAGGGCCGCGCTGGACGAAGTGCCCGGCACTGCGGGGTTTTTCGATGCCCAACACCAATTGCAGAGATTGGAAGGCACTCTGCATGCCTACATAACGCGTACGCTGCAGCTTGGGCGGGTGCCGGAGCCGGAGGATTTTTCCTGCGGCAACTGTGGATCGGGTTGCGACTGTCATGAGAATGAGCAGGAGCACGTGCACGACGGCGTTGAGGATGACGGATTTCATGACGACCGCAGGTCTGTAGCCGGAGCGGAAAATGGGAATCCGGCGGGTTCGCCATGCGCAAGCGGAGTGTGAACAGTGGTTGCGCGACGGTTTTATTTCGAGGGGCGGGTTCAGGGGGTCGGTTTTCGTGCGACCACAAAGCACGTTGCCCGTGGCTATGAAGTCGTCGGTTGGGTAAAAAATCTTTCGGACGGGCAGGTGGAAGTGCTGGCTGCGGCAGAGTCCGCGTCGGAGATCGAGGCGTTTCTGCAGGGCATCCTCGATTGCGGTTTGAAAAGCCACATCCGGGACTATCGCGTCGAGGCGGCCGACGCGCCACCAGGTACGACGGGGTTCGAAATCGCCCGATAAGCCCGCGCGACATGCGGCGTGCCTGCCGTTGACTCAGGACTTCCTTCGGAGAGACTGTGGATGCGTTATCCGGGTGGCGCACTGGCGCGTCGCCGGGCTCACGCAGGCCATGCTTGATCACCATCTTGCCGGTTATTGCCCGGGTGTTGCGGTGTCAGACGCCGACATGCCGCGCGCCGTCGCGCTTGCGAATCTTGCGCGGTTTAAAGTCATGCAACTGCCCTCAGCGCGTTTGAGCGCGTCGGGAATGGGGCAGCTGAAACAGATCGAAGGTTTGCTGGGTCTGAATCTGAACGGTGCGATGATCGATTCCGCGGCTGTGCCTGTTCTCGGAGAGCTCTTCACATTACAGTCGTTGTCTGTCGCAAACACGCTTCTTCAAGATTACGAATTTCATTTTCTTTCCCACCTTCCGATGCTTCGCAAGTTGGACGTGTCGAACACCCGTTTCTCAGATTATTCGCTCGGCTTCATCGACCCGCACTTGCTGGAAGAACTCGACATGTCTTCTACGGAGGTCACCCCGGCTTCGCTGGAAAGGATGGCCCGCTGGGCCTCGTTGAGAGTGTTGCGCGTTGAGCACATGCACTTCCCGGTGTCGGCCCTCGAGGCTTTAAGTACCCACCGACGGGTACAGGTGCATTGGTGAAACTGCCGTCTGAATCACTTCACGGGTTGCGAAGTGCAGATGTCCGATCAGGCCTTGTATTTCACGTATGCAACTTTGTGTTCAGTGAAAAATTCAAGGCCGGAGTCGCCGGCTTCCGGGATGCCAAATCCGGATGCTTTGATCCCGCCAAATGTGAGCTGTGGCTCCTTGTAGGCTGTAAGCATGTTGACATGCGTCAGCCCAACATCCGTGGCTTGCAGAAAGCGAAAGGCTTTTTCAAGATCGTTCGTGAAAATCGATGAGGCCAGGCCGAAATCGATGTCGTTCGAAATTTCAATGGCGTGTTCAAAGTTGTCGGCGACAAGGATCGATAAGACAGGGCCGAATATCTCCTCCCGTGCGATTCGCATGCCCGGAGCGACGCGGTCGAAAACGGCAGGCCTCAGGAAGCATCCGCGTGCCAATTTGGCATCGGGTGGGCGGACGCCGCCGCATAGGAGCCGCGCTCCTTCCTGCTTGCCAATCTCAACGTAGCGGCTGACGCCGTCGAACTGTTCCTGGCCGCAGAGCGGACCCATAGTCGTTTCGGGATCGCGCCCGTCGCCAACGACCAGGGCATTTGCGCCTGCCACGATGCGTTCGATCAGCTCGTCCGCAATGTCGCTCTCGACAATGACGCGGCTTGTCGATGTACACCATTGCCCGGCGCAGGCGTAAGCCGAGGTCACGGCCGCTTCCGCTGCGCGATCCAGAGCTGCGTCTCGCAGCACTACCTGGGGATTCTTTCCGCCCAACTCCAGTTGCGTTCGGACGAGATTAGGTGCGGCGGTAGCCTGGATGCGGCGCCCCACATCTGTCGATCCCGTGAACGAGACGGCTTTAATCGCCGGATTAGCAATCAGCTCTTCACCGACTGTCGATCCGCTTCCGGTGACGAAGTTCAACACTCCGGCTGGCAGGCCTGCTTCAATAAACAGTTCCGTGAACTTCAGCCCGATGTATGGCGTGAGACTGGCCGGCTTGAAGACAACGGTGTTGCCCCCCATCAGGGCGGGCGTGACCTTCCGGCACGGCACGTTGAACGGGAAGTTCCACGGACTGATTACCGACACGACGCCAAGCGGGCGGCGCGTGCTGTAGGCAAACACCCCTGGCGCCCGAGTTTCGCGAGTTTCACCTGCAAGACGCGGTGCCTGATGGATTTGGTATTCCATCTCGTTGATCGCCGAATCGATCTCGGTGCGCGATTCGGCCAGCGTTTTCCCATTTTCAAGTGTCAACGTTTCGGCCAGCTCTTCTTTGCGACGGCGCATGGCTTCCAGAGCCTTCTGCAGGATGCTGGCGCGTGCATAGACGCCGGTGCCGCTCCACGCGGGATAGGCGTGTCCAGCCGCCTCGATGGCGCGGGCGACATCCCTGCGGGTCAGTGCAGGCCAGCGCCCTAGTGTCTCCTCGAGGTTGGCAGGGTTGCGTGTCTCGAAAATCGCGTTGCTCTCTGCAGTAAACCACTCGCCACCAGCATAATTCCTGTATTCGTTCATGTTAAGTTAGTTATGATTCTCCAAAAAGGGGATAGAGCATGAAGTTCCCAGTATGCGTCGCAGCACGCATCAGGAACTACCATGCGGAGCGATAAATCGCCGCGGCATCCGCTTCACGAACAGGCCTCGGGTTGTTGTTTAGCAGTCGGGTAACGTCCATCGCGGCTGTGGCCATGGCAGGAATGGCATCCTCGGAAACGCCGAGATCGCGCAGGCGCACGTCGATGGCAATGTCGCGTGCGAGAGTGCGCACAGCCTCGACAGCAAGACCGGCCGCGTCCCGCTCCGGCAGGCCGGATGTATCCTTACCCAGCGCCATGGCGATGCGCGCAAATTTCGGGACATCGGCGGGAACGTTGAACTCCATGACATGAGGAAGCAGCAACGTGTTTGCGAGGCCATGGGGAATGTCATAGGTCCCCCCCAGCGGGTAGGCGAGAGCATGTACCGCCGCTGTGTTCACCGGGCCAAGGCATAAGCCGCCCAGCGTACTGGCCATTGCCATAGACGTTCGCGCTTCAAGGTCATCGCCACACCACACCGCACGACGCAGATGGCCGCCGATCAGCCGGATTGCTTCCAATGCGAGCATATCGACGAGCGCATGCGCGTGGCGATTCGTGTACGCCTCGATCGCATGCGTGAGAGCGTCCATGCCTGTGTAGGCTGTAACACGTGCCGGCACCCCTTGCATAAGTTCCGGATCGACTACGGCGGCGTCCGGAATGATGTGCGGACTGACGATGCCCTTTTTTAACTGGGCTTCCTTGTCTGAAAGCACGGCGATAGGGGTGACTTCGCTGCCAGTACCCGCCGTCGTAGGTAGCATGACAGTGGGGAGACCGCGCCCGGTAACCTGATCAATGCCAAACAGATCGCGGACACCTGTTGAGGGGTTGGGGATGAGCACTGCGGCAACCTTGGCGATATCCAGCGTGCTGCCACCACCAAGACCGATTACGGCATTTGCGTCTGCTGAACGTCCGGCTTTGGCGCATGCTTCCGCCACCGGGATGCCGGGGTCCGGCTGGATGCCGTCGAAGATCGCTGGTTCGATTCCCGCGTTGGTGAGAAGTGCAAGCATGTCCGCGCCCAATGCAGCCCTGCTTAATGCCGGGTCAATAACCAGCAAAGGACGAAGCGGCATGTTGGTTCGGGCCGCAGCGAGCCTGGAAAGCAAGGCCGGAACATCGCTGCGGCAACCGGGGCCAAACCGGAGCACGCCGACACTGCGAAAGGTGAGGTGTGGGGTCACTGGCTCACCCTAGGATGGTGGGGGCATCATGCAAGACTGTTTGGCGCACCGGGCAATGCGATCACGGCTTGCAACCCTTCACTTCAAAATCAACCGATTCATGGCGCAATGGTTCCCCCCACCCAGTCTCAGCTTTTCCGCGTTATTGGCGCCTCGGCATGCCTGAGTATCCGGGGTTGCCGACATACAGGCTGGATCCCGTTGTAACTATGGATGAAGGAGCCGCTTACAACGCCGCGGTCCGAGCGGGCTTTTGTTGCAGCTGTGGGAAAGGGCTGCGTGGCCGGGGCCGAATAATGAAGCTCGCTCCAATGACGGTCGGGAAATAAACGGTCTTCGTCTGCGAGGCATCCGGCAAAGTCCATCCGGGTAAAGCGTCCGCGTTTTTCACAAAGCTGGAAGTCCTGCCCGAATTCCTCCCGGAGTTCCGGCCTCTCCGAATTCTGCCGATGATCGCAAGGATTGCATTCGATGACTCTGCGGTGACGCACATGCCCCGCCGCGGCGTCCATGCACATGGGTCTGGCGACAAAACGATGGAATTGATCAACCCCGGACAGCTTCGCTCTTTTGAGCGTTCGCCGTAAAGACCTGGATCACGCTGTGAGATTGGGGAGTGCAGGCGCTTAAGCGCCGCCACCGCCTTTCTGACCAGTCTCGCTGAGCAACACCCGGGCGCGCGCCAACGAGTCGTCGAATGTCGCACAGAGATTCCCGCGCCCGATGCGTTCGAGAAATCCTGTTCGCCGGATGAGTTCCAGCGGCTGCCGGTGGATACCGCTCAGGATGGTGGTTCCGCCCTGCGCCTGCATGCGCTCCACCACGCTCTGCAGCGCGCTCAATCCGGTTGCGTCCATGGCCGTCACAAGATGCACTCGCAAAATCAGAACGCGCGGCAGCGCAGCTTGCTGCAGGATGGCGTCCTCCATCTTTTCTGCGGCTCCAAACAGAAATGGGCCAAAAATGCGGTATACGAGAGTGCCCTCTGGAATCGGTTTGCCCGTCGCCAGTTGCTCCGGGCGTTCCAGTTGATCATCCTCCGTGACCCGGCTGACTTCAGTCGTTTCGGACACGCGTTTGATAAACAGAACGGCGGCAAGAACCATGCCGGCTTCCACTGCCACAACAAGATCGAAAACGACCGTTAACCCGCATGTCGCCAGCAGTACCAGCGCATCGCTGCGGGGCATGCGATGAAGTCTGGTCAACTCGTGCCATTCACCCATCCGCACCGCGACGACAAGGAGCACGGCCGACATGGCAGGCATGGGGATGTGCACAGCCAGCGGTGCTGCAAGAAGCATTACAGCAAGCAACGTCGCGGAGTGCATCATCCCGGCTACGGGAGTCTGCGCGCCACTCCGCACGTTGGCTGACGTGCGCGCAATCGCCCCCGTTGCGGGCAATCCGCCGAAGAGTGGGCAGACCACATTCGCAACGCCCTGCGCCACAAGTTCGGTATTGCTATCGTGGCGATCCCCCGACATTCCATCCGCCACAACCGCAGAGAGAAGAGATTCGATCGCTCCAAGCAGCGCAATTGCAAGAGCAGGTCCCACAAGTTCCCTGAGCTGAGACCAATTGATTTCCGGAAAGTGCGGTGCCGGCAGCCCGGCCGGAATGGCGTTCGAGCCGAACTGGCTCCCAATGGTTGCGATGGTGCCATCGGCGCCCCATCCTCCTGCTGCCACAGCAGCGGTTGCCACCACGACCGCAACGATTGATCCTGGCACAGCGGAGATTTTGAAACGCGGCCAGAGAAAGATCAACGCAGCGCAGGCAAGCGCAAGGAGCGCTGAGGCCGGATTGATGGCATGAACATGTTGCACCAGCCATGGCCACTTTTCGATAAACTCGCGTGGCATCCCGTCGCCAACTGTGGAAATCCCCAGCAGCTCAGGCGCCTGGGTCAGTATGATCGAAACTGCTATTCCCGTCGTGAACCCGCTGGTCACGGGCCACGGAATATACTTGATGAGTGCTCCCATACGCGCGAGCCCCATGCAAATCAGCAATATGCCGGCCATCATCGTCGCCACGAGCAGCCCAGAGTAACCATGCTCCAGGACTACAAGCAGGATGATCGGTACGAAGGCGGCCGTTGGGCCCGCGACCTGCACACGGCTGCCACCCAGCAAAGCAACGAGGAATCCTGCAATCACTGCTGTAACAAGTCCTGCGGCGGGTGGGGGCAGGGGTGTGGACGTTCCGGGGGGAACGCTGGCCATGCCAAGCGCCAAAGACAAGGGAAGAGCGATCAGGCCTACAGTTGCACCCGCGAAGATGTCCTTCTGCCATGCTGTGGAGGGGTGTTTTGCCGCGAAGATCTCCAGAGCGCGTGGGCGGAAGATTTTGCGATCCCGGCCTGTTCCACTCATCGGGGTGTGACAAGGTAATAAATGCAATCGGGCGCAAGATCGAACCCGGCTGCGGAACCGACCCCTCGCTCGGGAACTCCGTTCACATCCAACGCCGTTACCTTTAAGGCGGAAGCATCGCGGCGCTTCAACCCGATGCGGCCGGACAACTGTCGGACTTCCACTGGTGCCCCTCCGAGATTCACAATCCGTCGCCGGGGTTCGCCCTCGGTTTCATAACCGTGATTGCGCTGTTCAGACATGGTTTGCACAAGGATCTTCGTTGAGGTTGCGAGCGGTTTTCCATCCATTGCCACGAGCCAGACTGCTGCAAATGGCAGATCGATCTCGATTACGGCATCTGCAGTTTCAACGCCACCGGATTCTCCGAGAAAACCGGCTGCTCCCTGGCTGGCCGGTGCGTTCAACATAAATACCCCATCGCCATAGCGCCACACGATCTCGCCCGTCGCCCCCCGCAACACCTTCTCCTCCGCATCGTCAAACTCAGCGGGATCGCGCGATTCCAGAGCACCCGCTTCCTCTGCGCTGAAATCTACCTCCACAGCGCCAGCAGCGAACAGTCGCATATCGATGCCCTGCCGGGATCCGTCGCGGCCTTCCTGCGCGCGGTTGTAGTCGCCGGATGATGGGTCGGTGAAATCGTTGCCCTCAAGGCCGAACATTTCCCCGGTATTCACACGGAGGCTTACTACAGGTTCGGATTCCTTGACCAAGCCAAGGCGGTACGTGAGTGCCGCGGCGGGAAACTGCCCGATTTCTGCGGGAGTCATGACTGGCCAGTGGTGCATATCCACCACCGGCTGCCAGGCGGGAACGCTGTTCATTGCAAAAAGCACCATCGCATCCAGCCCGTTCTGCGCGGCAAGCGCGGTTGTGATCAGCGGCATCTCCGCCCGCCAACGATTCATATTCGGCCATGCGTACTCCGAGACCATCTGGGGTTTGCCCCTGAATGTTGGCGGCAGGAACGGCATTTCGAGAAACTTGTCCTTCACATCGGGCTGCATCGCATCCCAGCGGGCCAGCGAACGGTCTCCGACAAAATCACCGGCAACAAAATGGAACGATTGAGACAGCTTCTTCTGCCAACTCGCGTAATAGCCATGGTGATCCATGAAATCCGCTCCATGATTGGTCCATTTGTCCATGGCGCCGAGGAAACGCGTATTGGCCGTGCGCCAGTTTGAAGCGACAATAAGACCTTTGAATCCGAGGTCCTCTTTCACATACTTATAGTGCGTATCGAAAAACGCGCGTTGAGTCTCTGCAAGAAACCGCGCGGTGTCTGCGTTGCGCAGGCCGCGGTTTGCGAACAACTCCGACAGCGGCAGGAAACCAAGGCGCGCTTTCTTCGGGTTATCTTTGTCGATACGCCGGCCCCAGGCTTCCAGAGCGTTCTCGATGGAACCGTGCTTTCTTGCGGCCCAATCGCCGAACTGCCGCTCAAGAATCGCCATCTGCGGCTCGGGAATTCTGTCGTAGCTGAACGTCCAGAAAAAAAAACGAATCTTCGTTGAGCAATTCGATGCCCATCACCGCCGGATCCCCGGCGAGCTGTGTGCCGGTATGCGGGTTCGTTCTGGTCAGGATCTCCTTCCACCACCCGCGGTACATCTCCTGCCAGCGGTCGTTGAAAAAATGAATCGCAAAAGGATGCGATTCCCAATTCTCGAATCCTGGAAGCGAATCGAGTTCGGACGGATCGAACCAGTGCTGAAAATAGATGGAGAGATGCGAGTAGATGCCCTCGCGCTTCAACGCCGCCACATAATAGAAAAGATCGTCAAGACGCCTCTCGTCAATAGCGCCCGCTTTGGGGCCGCTCTGAACAATCAGGGCCCCGTGAAAGCGCACAAGGTTCACGCCTTTACGCGCAAGAAACTTTGCCTGGAGATCGATCATGTGCCGCGGCATACCGGTCACTTCAGGACTCACACCGACGCCAAGAAACTTCAGCGGTTTTCCCTCCTGCACGAAATTGGTGTCGGCAACGGCGATGCGACCGCCAGCGCCGGCTTCAGATTCGTTTAATGCGCGCAGATCGATAGGGCTCTCTTCGAGAAGTGTGTCGTACCGGTTGAACGTGAACCATCCCTCCGCGGCGTGGGGATAGGATTCGCCGGGCTTCAGTTTTCCCTGAGGAAAGAACGGGCCGTCCACAAGCAGGAAGGCATCGAACGCCGCAAGTGCGCCTGAAGCGTCTGCCTCGATACGCAACCGGCCCGCCCCGGCCTGCAACTCGGCCCTGCCGGCATAAACCCAGTTTGCCGGAGTGAATTCCCGCAGCGTTTCACTGTCCAGCAGCGTCACGTCAGAGGAAACGTTCTGCCATTGGCCTTCGTCAATTTTCCAGCGAAATGGCCCGTGCTTCCAGCATTTCCGCACGTAGAAATCGTATGATCCTGCGGATGGCACGGTGACGTCGTACTCTGCCCAGAGTTGTTTGTCTGTTTGCCCACTGAAAAGCCATTTGCCGTTGGATAGCACTTCGGCGGCTCTCCCGCTTTCGGGGCGCGGCTCGGGAAAATTGGTGGTGGCGGCGGCTTCACCCTCCCACCAGACGAAGCTCGGCTGCGCGGCTGGAACGGGAAGAGCCGTTCCGACGACGAACGCCAGAGTCGCCATCAGAATGCCGCCCGTGGCTTGACACCCAACCCAAGTACCACGGGTGTGAGAGCGTCGGGAAAAAAGGGGGATGCCCATGCGGATCTTTTTAGTGAGTGCGCCGTCCTGTGTAAAGTGTCCCCTCAAAACGCCTTGCATTCCAGAACGCGCGCTGGAATCTAGACGCGATGATTACCATTCCGGAACCCCAGGAAATTTCTGTGTTCGATCCCGCATCGGCCGGTGCCAGTCCGCTCGTCGAACTCAACGACGGAATCACTGCGCCTCAGATTGGGTTTGGCCTCTATGAAATTCGCGAAGGGCCGGAATGTTACGACGCCGTTCAAGCAGCCATCGAGGCTGGCTATCGCCACTTCGATACCGCCCAGCACTACTACAACGAGCACAGCCTCGGCTGGGCACTTAAACGCTCAGGCATACCGCGCTCCCAATTTTTCGTCACATCCAAGACGCCATGGAATATTTCCTACCGGAGCATTTTGTTGGAATGCGAAGCCAGCCTGATTCGCTCAGGATTGGAGTATTTCGATCTTTATCTCATCCACTGGCCCACGGGCGATATTGTTGAATGCTGGAGAGCCATGAGGGAGCTGCAGGCCGCCGGGCTTATCCGTTCTCTTGGCGTCAGCAACTTCAGCGTCCGCCGCTTCGAAGAGGTGTTTTTTGCCGCCGGGTGTTCGGTGCCGACGGTAAATCAGATTGAGTTTCATCCGTACTACCAACAACCGGCGCTGGTGAAGTATTGCGAGAGCAAGGGCATCCGCATCATGGCTTACTCGCCCCTGGCGCGGAGCGAGATCGACCCGCCTCTGGCGTTGAGGGACATTGCGACTGCCCATGGCAGATCCGTGCAGCAGATCATGCTGAAATGGTCTGTGCAACGAGGCAATATCGTGCTTCCGAAATCGCGCAATCCGGAGCGCATCCGACAAAACATGCACCTTGACGATTTTACACTTTCCGCCGACGACATCGCTGTGATCGACGCGCTGGACGTCGGCAGGAATGTTTTAACATTCCGCCCCGCGGGTTGGTTTTAGATTTAGAAACGTCGCTCCGGCCGGGCTGAAGGCCCGTTCGATCCGCTTACGCGTTCTTGAATTCGTTAATCAGGCCTTGGACGCTCGCTTTGGCGTCCCCAAAAAGCATGCGCGTGTTCTCGTTGACGAACAACGGGTTGTCCACTCCGGCGAATCCGCTCGCCATGGATCGTTTCAATACGAATACCGTTCGCGCCTGATCCACATTGATAATTGGCATCCCATAGATCGGGCTGCTCTCCACCTCGCGGGCTGCAGGATTCACGACGTCATTCGCTCCAATTACGATGGCCACATCCACGGTCGGCATGATTGGGTTTATGCTGTCCATTTCAAACAATTGTTCGTATGGCACATCGGCTTCAGCGAGAAGTACGTTCATATGCCCCGGCATGCGTCCCGCAACGGGATGGATGCCATACCGCACCTCGCGTCCGCCAGCTTCCAGCAGCTCCGCAAGCTCCCTCACCACGTGCTGCGCCTGGGCCACGGCCATTCCGTAGCCCGGCACAAACACAACCGACGAGGACGCCTCAAGGATAAAAAACGCGTCTGGCGCTGTGATGGGTTTCGCCTCTCCGATCACCTTTGTCGCAGTTCCGCCACCGCCGCCCCCGGCACCGAACCCGCTGAAAAGCACATTCGCTAGCGAACGGTTCATCGCCTTGCACATGATATTCGTTAAAATGATCCCGCTGGCGCCGACGAGCGCGCCGGCCACGATCAGCACATTGTTCATGATGACAAATCCCGCTGCGCAGGCTGCGAGTCCCGAATAGCTGTTGAGCAACGAGATCACCACGGGCATGTCTGCCCCTCCGATCGGGATGACGGCCATGACTCCAAGAATGAAGCTCAGGCCGATCAAGGCGAGGAACACCGGCATGTTGGCACCAGGGTCCATGGCATAAACCACAGTTCCGGCCAAAATGGCGATCAGCAGAAGCGCATTCACGATCTGTTGCCCGGCGAAGCGGATGGCTTTTGTCGGCAGCTTCTCGGAGAGTTTGCCGAAGGCGACCAGACTGCCCGTGAAGGTGAGCCCGCCGATCAACACAGCGAGGACGATGGCCACCGCGGTGAACGTCGGTGGCTGAGGTGCCTTATGGTATTCCCACCAACCAACGAGCAGGCTTGCGAGCCCGCCGGAGCCGTTAAACAGGGCTACCATCTCGGGCATGGCAGTCATCTTCACGCGGATGGCCGCCACCGCTCCGATGACGGCGCCGATCACCGCGCCCAGGGCAATCCACTGAAAATCCAGGCCGGACTTAAGCAGTGTAGCCACAATGGCAGTCACCATTCCGAGCGCAGAAACGAAATTGCCGCGCCGGGCAGTCTCCTGTTTGCTCAACATCTTGAGCCCGAAAATGAAGAACACCGCCGCAACGATGTAGGCAAATGCGATAAGAGACGCAGGGTTCATCGGAGAATTCCTTGATTGAGAGAAAGGGAATGCATCGCGCCTTACTTCGAGCTGTCCTTCGGTTCTTTGCGCTTGAACATCGCCAGCATCCGGTCGGTCACCATGTATCCTCCGACCACATTGATCATCGCCGCTGCAACCGCCACCACGCCGAGAATGATGCCGATCGTGTCGCCGCCGGACAAGCCGGCCGCAACGAGCGCGCCCACGATGGTGATTCCGGAAATGGCATTGGATCCCGACATGAGCGGCGTGTGCAACTGGCTTGGCACCTTCGAGATCAGTTCAAACCCGAGGAACACCGCGAGCGCGAACACAAAAAACAGCAACCCGACGGCATCCGACGCGGTCTCCGGTTGTCCATTTGCGAGGAAGAGCATGGTGAATTGAGTCATAAAGATGAAGAACGGAGCGCCAGGACGGGGGTGACCGGCTCAGCTGACGGCTGCTTCGGATTTACCCCAAGAAGTCTTTGATGGCCGGATTCACGACTTCGCCGCCGTGCGTGATGAGCGCGCCCTGCACGATGTCAGACTCGCGATCCAGGCTGAAGAGTTTGTGTTCCTTGTCCCAGAAATGCGTCACGAAGTTCACAAGGTTGTTCCCGTACATCGCCGTCGCGTGGACGGCCACGCGACCGGGCAAATTGCGCGCACCGACAATGCGAACGCCGTGCAGTTCAACTTGCTCACCGGGTCTCGAACCTTCCACGTTGCCGCCGGTTTCCGCCGCAAGATCCACGATCACGCTGCCGGGCTTCATCCGCTGGAGCATTTCGCCAGTGACGATGCGCGGTGCTTTACGCCCGAAAACCTGGGCCGTGGTGATGACGATGTCCGCCGTGGCACAGTGGGAGGCCATGGCTTCACGCTGCTTCGCAAGCTGTTCCTCGGTGAGCTGCTTCGCGTATCCCTGAGCTGTTTGTCCGGTTTCGCCCAGATCGACCTTCACGAATTTTGCGCCAAGAGACGCCACCTGTTCCTCAACCACAGGACGGGTGTCGAATGCTTCCACACGCGCTCCGAGACGTTTTGCAGTTGCAATAGCCTGCAACCCCGCGACGCCCGCTCCAATCACGAAAACGCGCGCCGGAGGAATCGTGCCTGACGGCGTCATCATCATGGGGAGAATGCGGTCGAGACGCTCCGCCGCAAGGATCACCGCGGCGTATCCGGCCAGGTTCGCCTGCGAACTCAGCGCGTCCATTTTCTGTGCGAGCGTTGATCGCGGGATCATCTCCATGCTGAAGGCGCTGACCCCGGCCGTGGCAAGCGCCTGCACAAGCTCCTTCTCGTTGAACGGGTCGAGGTAGGATACATGAATCGCGCCCTTGCGCAGCGCATCCACCTCGGTGCGCGGTGGTTTTTGCACGCGCAAAATCATGTCCGCCTCGGCGAGAGCGGTTTGGCGGCTCTGGGCCAGCGAGGCACCCGCATTTTTATAGTCGTCGTCTGTTGCCTGGATGGAAGTGCCGAGGCCGCTTTCCACCAAAATGTCCGCGCCGAGTTTCGCAAGTGCCGCCACGTTGTCGGGGGCCAAAGCGGCGCGGGTTTCTAAGGGGTCTGTCTCGCGAGGGACGAAGAGGCGCATGAGGATCAGAAGATTCACAGCAAAAACGCATCAAGCGCAAAGATCAAAGGGAAAAATGATGGGCTGAACAATCCATGCCAAACAACGGGGTTCGGCTGCCCCAGCAGGCGCGGTTCAGGAGCGGGAAACCACGGCGGCACACAGGGAACCGTTTCTGTGCGGGTGGTTTCGCCTTGGCGTGGAACGCGGCGCGGGAGTCTTTCGATTTGCGCAACACGGCGCCGGAGACGATTTTGCGATTGTCATGAATTATCTGGATCGGATCCTCGAACAGAAACGGCTCGAAGTTCAGCTGTTGGAGCCGCATGCCGAAACACTCCGCTGCGAGGCGTTGCAGCGGAACGATTTTCGGGGTTTTCGATGCGCCATTGATCGCGGAGCTGGATTGCTTGGCATTGTCGCGGAAGTCAAGCAGGCGTCTCCGAGCGCCGGGCGCATTGCGCAATCGTTTGATCCCGTCGCCATCGCAGGCGCCTACGAGCGCGGCGGCGCCAACGCTGTATCCGTGCTGACGGATCGGCTTTTCTTCCAGGGCTCGCTGGAAGATTTGCGTGCCGTTCGCAAAGCCACGGCGCTTCCGATTCTTCGCAAGGATTTTATTATTTCGGCCGTGCAGATTTACGAAGCGGGCGCGGCAGGAGCCGATGCCGTGCTGCTCATCGTTGCGGCGCTGGAGGGCACGCTCCTGCATGAGCTGCTGGCGGTTGCGGAGTCCTGCCAGCTCGATGTTTTGCTCGAGGTTCATACGATGGGGGAGATGGATCGCGCGCTCGATTCCGGGGCCAATCTGATAGGGATCAACAACCGCGATCTGACAACCTTCGCAACGGACCTTGCCGTCACCGAAAGGCTCGCGGAACAAGCCGGCGCAGACGTGTTGCTTGTCAGTGAAAGTGGATTGAAAACGGCAGCGGATCTCGCTCGTGTGCGGGATGCGGGGGCAAACGCGGTGCTTGTGGGCGAACGCCTCATGCGCAGCGCGGATCCGGAAAGCGCTCTGCGCGAGCTGCAATCCTATCACATGATCGAACCTGCCGAACCGGCTGCAGCCGGACGCGGCGACTAGTGAATCTCTCACTTTTCTCCGGGCGACGCCGCGCCAGCGCGGGTTGACGTGCCAGCCCGCAGCGCGGACGTTAGTGGCCATCGATGAAATACATTTTCGTTACCGGCGGTGTGGTCAGTTCACTGGGCAAAGGGCTCGCCGCCGCCGCGCTTGGCACATTGCTGGAGAATCGCGGCCTGCGGATCGTTCTCCAGAAATTCGACCCGTATTTAAATGTCGATCCGGGTACGATGAATCCCTTTCAGCATGGCGAGGTTTATGTGCTGGGCGACGGAGCGGAAACCGATCTGGATCTTGGTCATTACGAACGGTTCACGAACTGTCGTCTCGGCCGGAACCACAATCTGACAAGCGGGCAGGTATATGCCTCCGTACTGGCCAAGGAACGGCGCGGCGATTACCTCGGGAAAACGGTGCAGGTCATCCCACACGTCACCGACGAGATTAAAGCCAGGATCCGATCAAACGCAGCGCGCGAGCCGGCCGACGTGATGATCACCGAGATTGGGGGCACGACAGGGGATATTGAAGGGCTGCCGTTTCTTGAGGCCATCCGTCAGTTCATCCTCGAGACCGGCCCGCAAAACGTGCTCATTCTGCATGTCACACTTGTGCCGTTCATCAGGGCCGCCGGGGAACTCAAGACCAAACCCACCCAGCAAAGCGTTGCGAAATTGCGTGAGATCGGTCTGCAACCTCAGGTGCTTGTCTGCCGCACCGAGTTGCCTCTCGAGGAGGAAGTACGCCAGAAACTTTCGTTGTACTGCAGCGTGCCGCTGGAAGCCGTTGTGGAAGCGCGTGACGTCGATCACACCATCTACGAGGCGCCGCTCATGCTACAGGAGGAAAAACTCGATGAGACTGTTTGCAAACTCCTCGGGCTCGGCGCGCCTGCCGGCGATATGTCCAGCTGGCGGCGTTTCGTGCAGAAAGTTGTCAATCCAAAGAAGCGCGTGAAAGTCGGTGTCGTTGGCAAATATATGGAGCTGCCGGACGCATACAAAAGCATTTACGAATCGCTGACCCATGCCGGAGCCGCCAACGATTGCGGGATTGAGCTGGTCAAAGTCGATGCCGAAGATATTGAGGAACGCGGGGCGGAACCCTTCCTTGGTGCTGTCACTGGCGTGCTGGTCCCAGGAGGGTTTGGCGATCGCGGTGTGGAAGGCAAGATTGCCGCGGCGCGCTATGCGCGCGAGAATAAGATGCCTTACCTTGGACTTTGTCTGGGTTTGCAGGTTGCCACCATTGAGTTTGCGCGGAATGCCTGCGCGCTCGCGCGTGCCAACAGCACGGAGTTCGATCCGGAAACTCCGCACCCGGTCATCTGTCTGCTGCCCGAACAGCTGCATGTTCTGGACAAGGGCGCGTCAATGCGTCTCGGATGTTGGCCTGCAAAAATTCTGGATGAAACGCTCACATCCCAATTGTACGGCTCATCCGAGGCCACTGAACGGCATCGCCATCGCTACGAGTTTAACATGGCCTACAGAGAGGCCATGCAGGAGAAAGGTTTCGTCATTGCCGCAACGTCACCGGACGGATCGCTTGTCGAGATCGTGGAGCTTCGTGATCATCCATGGTTTGTTGCGTGCCAGTTTCATCCGGAATTCCAGAGCAAACCCAACGCGCCGCATCCCTTGTTCAAGGGCTTTATCGCGGCGTGCCTGTCGTACGAAGGCGTCTAGCTGGGGAAACGGCTATGATGCGTCCAGTGGGAAGCCGCATGTTGTGCGTCCGGGCAGCCGGCTCACGCGCCTGAGCGATTTCATGGCGGAGATGCGGGTTTGGAAAGCCATCGCTCAAACTTCGCGATCCGGCTGCCGGTTCCCAGAACCAGCACAAGATCGTTAACTTCCAGCGTATCGTTTCCACCCGGGTTATAAATTTGGCGTTCTGCGCGCTCGATGCCTGCTACGGTGACGCCCACTTCCTCTGGTAGACGCAGCTCTTGCAAAGTCATACCCGCTGCGTGGGTGCCGGGCGGCACGCGCACTGTTCCCAGTTGCAACTCCGACATGGCGCGCCTCTGATCGGGCGCTCCTGGTGCAGGCTCTTCGAGCCAAGCCTCCGCTTGGTCGAGATCGTCCGGTCGTCCCAGCAAAAGCAAGGTGTCGTCGGGATAGAGCACGGTGTCGGCAGCGGGGTTGGAAAGCGCGATGCCGCGCCTGTCCACCCCGGCGACGGTGCAATCGAACCGCGTGCGAAATGGCAGCTCAAACAGCGGCTTCGCGCACGCGCGCGAAGAATCGGGGATGCGCAGTTCACGGACATGCAGGTTCCAACGTTCCGGTGCATGCAGTTCGACGGTGTCCGGTCCGCTGCGCTCTGCGTAGCTTTCGCCCAGCATTGCGTTCAAACCGATCTCTGCACGGCTGTGCCAGCGGATCATGGACCGCCAGCCCGCCGCAAAAAGAAGCGCCACCGCCGCGACTGCTGTGAGAAGAACCCATCGGCTGCCGATGACCGATGGCACCAGGGCAGCCAGCCATAGCAGCAGAAGGGCAAATGCCGCGAATCGGAATGCAGGCTGCAGGACGGTTCGCACCGCATCCCGCGAGCGTGTGGCGCGCGCGAGGGATTCGGACCAAATCATCGCCAGCGCTTCCATGTTTCGCCAGATCGCAAACACCAGCACCGCCAGAGGAAGCGCCACCGCCGCTGTCAGTGCGGGCCCGATCCATTGTGCGCCCGGGGCCATGCTGCGCAGCCACGCTGCCAGCATTTCGGTTGCCGGATTCAGGAATAAAACGGCGCCGGAAACGAAAACGGCTTCCAGGCCGATTTGAATCAATCGTTTCCGGCTGAGTTTCCAGAGCACGTTCCGGCTAACGAAACCTGACAACGCCCTGAACCAGCCGCGGTACAATGAGCCGAGCCCGGCAAGCCAGCGTGGTGCGAGCTTCCCTGCGAACTGCGAGATCGCCGCCGACCGCGCAACCAGCGGCGGAGCGCTCAATGTGGTCAGGAATGCCAGTGACACCGCCAG
>CAZZCL010000023.1:0-14436 GCA_964652295.1 uncultured Chthoniobacterales bacterium | reverse complement strand
ATAAAGCTGCGGCGGCGCAAGATCGCCATCCACGGCAATTCGGGCTGCCACAAACGAAAACTCTCCAAGTGGCGTCACGCACAACGCCGCCCGCATGGCATCGCGCGAGTCGGCACCGCTCAATGCCAACCCGCCGGCGACCGCCGCGACACGCACCACAACCGTCACCACGGCAAGGGCGACCGCCCACAACCAGATATCGGTCAGCGGCCGAGGATCAAAGAGCATCCCCATCGACACAAAAAACACCGCTCCAAAAATATCCCGCATCCCTTCCAGCGCCCGCTCAATCTGCCCGCGAAACTCGGTGCTTCCCACCACGCTGCCGAGCAGGAACGCACCCAGTGCCAGAGAAAATCCGGCCTGGACAGTTCCCACAGCGGCAAGCAGCAACAAGGCGGCCACGGCGATGTTCCTGATCTCCGTCGAGGATTGTCCCGACAAACGCCGGATTAACCATGGAGCAAGCAGGAGACATGCTCCGGCTGCAAACACCACAAAAATCACGATGCGCCGCAGTGTTTCGGGCAGCACCGCCACGCCCGATTCGGAGCCGCTGCCTGCTGCAGAGCTGAGTACAGTCAGCATAATCACAGCCACCACGTCCTCCAGCACGGTGACTCCCAGTGCCATCTGCCCATGTCGCTCGTGGAGGGCGTCGGCCTCAGCAAGGAGCCGTCCGACAATTGCAGAGCTGGAAATCATTGCGATTGCGGCTATCACAAGCCCGGTTTCCGGATCAAATCCCATGGCTGCCGCCGCGAGCCTTGCTGCTGCGAGGATGGCGGCAGCTGCGAGAAACGTTCCAAATACCACCGCCGCCCCAAGCCGCCGAAGCCGTTGCACACCGAGTCCCAGGCCAATGCCGAAAACCACGAACGCAAGCCCGATTTGAGCCAGAGTTTGCACGCGGTTCACATCCGAAATGAGCGAGCCGGGAAACGCATATGGCCCAAGAAACGCTCCTGCAACGAGGTACCCCGCCACGACTGGCAGCCGCACCAGCCGGCAAAGCCAGCCCGCCGCCAATGCCGCCGCCAGAACAAAGGCCAGATCTCTCAGAAAATCGATGCCGTCCATGTCACCACTGCCGGCTGCTTTTACCCAACTGCCACCGGCGTTCTGCCGGCACGTCGTGGGCCCTTCGTCTTGTCCCCAATCGTTTTGCGTGCAGAAGGTTCGCGCATGGCGGCGGGCACCACCGCCGCCGCAATGGTTCCCCCGCCAGAACGCTGCTCAAGAATCATTTTTCCGCCCAGGCGCTGCACGCACAACGCCGCAATCCGCAGCCCTGCGCCCGTACCGCTTTCGCCCTCCGTACCCTCAGCTGGCGTTGGACCCGCCGACCCGCCGCCAAGCAGGATTTCTATCGTCTGCGCAGCCATGCCGCAGCCACGGTCGCGGACTTCGACCCGGATCCAGCCTGGTTCGTCTTCGAAGGCCGCAAGTTCTATCAAAGCGCCCCGTGGCGAAAATTTTATCGCATTGCCCACAAAATTTCCGACCACGGAATGGCATAGTACGGTCGCGTGCGCCTGCACCCGCAAAGCGCCGCCCTCCGCGACCCGCAGCTGCTGCTCTTTTGCGTTGAGTTTTTGCTCGAACAAAACCTGGAGATCGGCAGCCAGATCGTTCAACAGGACAGGCTCGGAGATCAGCGCCCCACCGCCGCCGGCCTGCAACCCGCGCACAGCCTCGACAATCCCTGCAATGCGGCCTGCCATTACCGCAATTGTGCGAAGCCGCGCGTCGTCGCTCCCGGGGCCCCCCTGTAAAAGTTCCGCAGACCCATGGATCACCGTCAACGGATTGGCAATGTCGTGGGTAACAAGGCTTACCAACCTTTTGTTTACGTCCAACTCATTGCGCAGGGCTTGCGCACGCTGCTCCAGTTCACGCCGCAGGCGGTTTTGCTCGCGCCACACGAGGAAACCGGCCGCTGCAAGCACCGAAGACAATATAGAAAGGTTTGCGAGTTGCACCACTTCCGCCTGACTCAACGGGGCGTGAGCCGCTGCGGATGCCGCGTAGATTGCCAGCACCACGACCATTCCGACAAGCGTGAGCCGTCCATCACCCAAGAGAGATCCATATGCGACAAGACCCGGCAGCAAGAGATGCGTCGGGCTGACTGCAATCTCATGAAAATCCTGCAATCCATCGACCACATCTCCCACCAACGCTGCGAACGCTGCCCAGCTCAGCGCTGAAAGCCATTGCGGACGATGCCGCACGAGCACGAAGATCGCCGCGAACGCAATAAGACAAAGCGCATCTGCCCACGGAAAGGGCCGCCCCATCAGCGTCGTCCGCGCAATGATCAAACCAAGCCCCAAAATGCCGGCGCCGAGCACCGCCTGAAAAACTGCGCGCCGGGCAGCGGAGGGTCCCGCAACGGCTCCGGATAATGCAGCGTCGGCGGCAGAATCTTTCATCGAATGGGCATCATGCCTTTTTCCAGCCCGCTTCGGCAATGCCAATATGGCGTCGCTTCCCGCTTGCATCGGCTCGCTGGCGCGCTATCTCGCCGAGCATGACTTGCGTTGCGCCGCCCAACCGAGCGATCATTTTCGATTTCGATGGAACGCTGGCAGACACGTTCCCTCTGGTGCTCGGGGTTCTCACCGAGTACTGCGCCGCCAAGCGACGCCCCGTGCCATCTGCGCAGGAAATTGAGCGCATTCGCAACATGGATTCCCGGAAAATCTTCGATCACCTCGGTATTCCGCGCTGGCAGGCGCCGCTGGCGATCGCGATCGTCCGGAGAAAGCTGCGCAGGATCGAGGATCGCCTTATGCCTTTTGTCGGCATCCCGGACGCGCTTGAGGCTTTGCACGCTTCAGGATGGCGACTGTTCGTTCTCAGCTCCAATACTGCAGGCACAATCCGCCGGTTTATTATCCGGCACCAGCTGCCCCAGCCAGAACGTCTTGAAGGCGGTGTCCGATTCTTTGGCAAAGAACACCGTCTGCGGCGACTTCTCAAAATGTCTAACCTGCCGTCTGCCCAGACGGTGCTCGTGGGCGACGAAACACGCGATGTTCATGTCGGCCGCGCCGTGGGTACGCCGGTTGTCGGGGTCAGCTGGGGGTTTAACACCGCGACGCTCCTGCGCGAAGCCGGAGCCGCGGTGGTGGTCGACTCCCCGCAGGATCTCACTGCGGCAATGGAACGCTTGCTCCACGCCATGCCCGGTGCGAACGATGCAATGCCAGACCCTTCCCGCGGCCCCGTGTCATGAACCTGGAGAAACGCATCGCCAAACATATCCGCGAGATTCCACGCTCCGGCATCCGCGATTTTTTCGAGATCGTCCAGGCGCGGGCGGACGTCATTTCTCTGGGCATCGGCGAGCCGGATTTTGTTACCCCATGGCATATCCGCGAGGCGGCGATCTACGCTCTGGAACGTGGGCGCACCAGTTACACTTCCAATCTCGGTCTTCCGAA
The DNA here is from genome assembly GCA_964652295.1 of uncultured Chthoniobacterales bacterium. GTDB lineage: Bacteria > Verrucomicrobiota > Verrucomicrobiia > Chthoniobacterales > CALDSX01 > CAZZCL01. The sequence continues at coordinate 10,987 of CAZZCL010000023.1, read as the reverse complement.
ACTCCGGCAGGCGATCTCGCGTTATGTACAGCGGCATTTCGATCTCGTTTACAATCCGCATAATGAAGTGCTTGTGACCGTCGGCGTCTCAGAAGCGCTCGACGCCGCACTACGCGCTCTGATCAATCCCGGCGACGAAGTGTTGTTTCATGAGCCGTGCTACGTCTCCTACCATCCCGGCGTATCGATGGCTCATGGGGTCGGCGTTCCGGTGCCAACCTCCGCCAGCAACGGGTTTCGCCTCCTCCCCGACGCGCTTGAATCGCGCATCGGACCACGCTCGCGGGTTCTGCTCTTCAGCTATCCGACCAATCCCACCGGCGCCACGATGTCCAGAAGCGATCTGGAGCCCATTGCCGAGTTGTGTTGCAAACATGATCTGATCGTTGTGACCGATGAAATCTACAGCGAGCTTTCCTATGGCACGCCGCACACCTCGTTGGCCACCCTGCCAGGGATGCAGGAGCGCACTGTCTTTCTTCACGGCCTTTCCAAGGCATTTGCAATGACAGGCTTCCGAGTGGGCTTCGCGTGCGCGCCGGAACCGCTCACCGAGGCCATGATGAAGGTTCATCAGTACGGCATCCTCTGCGCCCCTATCGTGAGCCAGGACGCCGCCATCGAAGCCCTCGAGTCCGGCGGGCCGTCCGTGCAGGCCATGAAGGACGACTATGACGCCCGCCGGAAGTTTGTCGTCCGTGAACTCAATGCCATGGGGTTTCCATGCCTCACACCTGGCGGCGCGTTTTATGTTTTTCCCGATATCCGGACAGCTGGAATGAAAAGCCGGGAATTCGCGCTCACGCTGCTCGACTCCAAATCGGTCGCCGTGGTTCCAGGCAGCGCATTCGGCCCCGGTGGTGAAGGTCATGTGCGTTGCAGCTATGCCACAAGCTTCGAGAAACTGCGCATCGCCATGGCGCGCATGGCCGAGTTCGCCCGCGAACACGGTGTGAAAGCCTGATGCCTTAACACCCCCGTACCGTCCACAAAAACCGGACGCTCAGATCAACGTGGAATCCACGGGGTTGCCCAATGCACGGCCTTGGGTATTCTGGCGGCGATGCGCGGATTTCTTCTGTTTCTTCTCTCCACCGGCATCGTCATCGGCGGCTTTGCGCTGGCGTGGCAATTCGTCGACCCGCCTCCACCACGAGAATTGCGAATCGCAGCCGGTCGACCGGACGGTCGCTATTATAAGTTTGCTCAGCGCCTTGCGGAGAAGCTCAAGACCAACGCGGAGATCGATCTTGCGATTGTTGAAACCGCCGGATCTGTGGAAAACCTTGAGCGCATCGCCGCCGGATCTGTGGATTTGGCGCTCTCACAGGGCGGCGCGGCCGCGGATGCGGATTCCGGGACGTTACGTTCTCTTGGCAGTCTGTTTCTGGAGCCTGTGTTCGTTTTTTGCCGTGTAAGCGACACCCCGCGCGAAGGGTTGCGCGATCTTGCCGGAGCGCGGATTGCCATCGGCGAACCGGGCAGCGGCACGCAGGCGGTCGCGAGACTAATGCTCGCCGCCAACGGCATCACCCCGGATAATTCCCGCAACGGCAGCTTCAGGGAGATCGGAGGCAAAGACGCAGCGCTTGCATTGGCCAGGGACGAAGTGGATGCCGCATTTTTCGTGGTCTCTCCGGAAGCCAGCCTGGTGCGGATACTGTTTGAATCGCCGGGGATTGCCATGCTTGAACTCCGCCAGACCGCGGCGTACCACGCGCGGTTGCCGGCCATGTCCGGTGTGACGATTAGTGAAGGTCTGATCGATCTCGGAGAAGCGCTGCCGCCTGCCGACTTAAGAACGCTTGCAGAGGCCGCCACCCTGACCACCACAGACACGCTTCATCCGGCCCTCGTCCCCTTAATCATTACGCAATGCCAAGAATTGCTTGCAGACGGGGGGCTGCTCGAAGAACCAGGGCAGTTTCCCTCACGCCAGCTGGCCGGTCTGCCGCTGGTGGATGGTGCGGGTGTGTTTTACAAATCCGGGCCACCGTTTCTCATGCGCTATCTTCCGTTCCGTGTCGCGTCGGCCATCGACCGCCTCAAGGTCATGCTGCTCCCCATGATTACGTTGCTGTTGCCTTTTGTTAAACTTGCCGGCCCGACGTATCGCTGGAGCATTCGATCCAAGATTTACCGTTGGTACCGTTCGCTGCGGGATGTGGACAGCCGCATTGCGCGGGAGGATCCGAAGCTCGATGTGGCGAAAGAGTTGAAGGAGCTGCAGAAAACCCGCGAGCATCTACTGGCGCTGAAGGTGCCGCTGGCTTACGCCGATTCCCTGTACCATCTGCATTTGCACTTCAACCTTGTCATCAATCGTTTGAAGGCTCTTGCCGCACAGCAATCCTCGTTCGCAGCTTCGCGGGGAATTCCCGTAGCCCGGCAGGGAGAGCCTCCGCAGCAGGCCGGGGTGGCAGGCGGCTCACGTCGGCCTGCCGTGGAGGAACCTGCGCCTGCGGAAGGCGTGTGAGCTGGAAAGTTGACGCTTCAGCTCTGCAGGCTTTTTAAGCGCGAGAACGTGCCGCCTCGTGCCTGTAGCTCATCCGGCGGTCCGCACTCCACCATCTCTCCGCCTTCCATCACAACAACCAGCGCCGCCTGCCGGATTGTCGACAATCGGTGCGCCACAATGAATGTGGTTCGTCCTTCGATCAGATTATCGATGGCAGCCTGAACGTCTTTTTCCGACACGACATCGAGCGCGCTTGTCGCCTCGTCGAGAATGATCACACGGGGGTTGCGGATCAAAGCGCGGGCGATTGCCAGCCTTTGGCGTTGCCCTCCGGAAAGCTTTAACCCGTTTTCACCCACGCGCGTCTCTAATCCTTCGGGCAAATTTTCGATCGTCTCACGCAAGCGGGCGGCATCAACCGCTTTCCAGACTTCACGACGGTCATAGGAGCGGAATCCGTAAGTGATGTTTTCCAGCACTGTGCCTGAGAAAAGGATTGTCTGCTGTGGGACCATGGCGATGTGCCTGCGCCATGTGCGCATGTCGAGTTCCTCCATGCTTCGGCCGTCCAGAAGAATCTCGCCATGTTGCGGACGCAAAAACCCGATGGCCAATTGCATCAGCGTACTCTTGCCGCCGCCACTTTCCCCCACGAACGCGACGCATGCGCCGGGATTCACATTCAACGAGAAATCCTTCACCGCAGGGACAATCTGTCCGGGATAACGAAAGGTGACATTGCAGAACGCAATGCGACCTTCCACCTGCGTCACGGGAGCGCGTCCGGCGTTCATTTCCACATCCGGACTTTCCAACACCTCCCCAACGGAACGAATCGCCGCCATACTTTTGGAAAACTGGGGGATGAAAGCGACGAGGGTATTGACCGCGCCAAGCACCATCTGAAACAGGGCCGAATATAGGGCGATTTTGTCCAGCGTTGCGGTGCCTGCCAGCACCATCCATGTCGCCACAGCCGCCACTCCGGCAATGGAACTCATGAGGATCACGAAGGCGGAAGATCCGAAAAACGCATTGATTTCGTCCACCCGATAACCGCGCCCGCGTACATGTTCGAGCAGCGCCTGCATGGTTGCGATCTCGGTTTCCTCCAACCCGTGCGCGCGGGTTACCGGCACCATCTCGATCATCTCGCTCATGCGTTGCGACATGGATTCTACCTCGCGACGCAAATCGTCATTGCGACGGTGCATGGCACCGCGAAAGAGTTGGATCAGCCCGACGGTCAGTGGCGTTACCACCACGTAACCCAGAGCGATCCACGGTTCCTGCGCCAGCGCCCAACCCACGGCAAACACGGCGCTCAGGAAAGCACCGAGCGCCGCCTGAAAATAGATATCCGCGAGCCGAATGAGTTCTTCAACGTCGCGCAACACTTTGGATTGCAGGCGACCCGACTCGCGTTCGCTGTGGAAACGCATGGACAGATGCTGAATGCGCCGCACCAACGCCGCCCGCACCCGCAACTCCATGCCCCGACTCACCCGGCTGTAGAATCGCACATAAAGTATGTGCAAAGGCACATTGAGAAGGATGAGGGCCAGGTAGCCTCCATACACCCACCCGAGATGAGGCCATGCTGACGAAGGATCCCCGCCTGCAACGCGAATTGATTCCGCGACAACTATCGGCAACAGCAAAACGGGCAGTTGTTTCAATGCGTACAACGCAAGAAATCCTGCGTGCCGCCACGGGCCAATGCCCAGCAGCCAGAGAAATGTGATAAGCGGTTTCGCACCGCGATAGTCGGCTTCCAACTCGCGCGGATACGGTGCTTGCGGAGTGGGCGGTGGTATGTGAAAGCGCGACATCGAAAACCAAATGAATTTTCGCCCCAGTGGACGCACTCTGTCAAACCCGCACCAGCTGCAATAAGAACAAAGCGCCAGCCGCACCGCGCCTGCCCAATGCCCATGCCCTGCGCGTTGCCCGACAAGCTGGTGGCACGGAGCGGTTGAGGGTGCTAACTCTTTTTATGCTGGATCCCAGACATCAAAAACTTGCCGCTCTTCTCGTAAAACATTCCGTGGCGCTCAGGCGCAACGACCGGGTGCTCCTCGATCTATTCGATGTGCCGGATGCCATGGGCATCGCGCTTGTGCGCGCAGTGCGCGAGGTCGGCGCAACGCCATTCGTCCAGATCAATCACAGTTTGCTTTCCCGGGAACTGGCCATGGGCGCCACCGAATCGCAGTACGAGACCCTCGGTGTCATCGACCTGCATCGCATGAAAAAAATGCAGGCTTATATCGCCATTCGCGGCAGCCATAACATCACCGAACTGTCCGATGTGCCATCCGGACGCATGCGTTTGATCGCTTCGAAGCTTCGTCCTGTCCTCAATTATCGCGTCAACAAAACCCGGTGGGTCGTTCTGCGCTGGCCCACCAGCGCGATGGCTCAACAAGCTGGCATGAGCACCGAGGCGTTTGAACAATTCTTTTTCGAGGTGTGCACCTTCGATTATGCGCGTTTCAAACCCGGCATGGCCGCCCTGAAAACGCTCATGGATCGCACAGACCGTGTGGAGATTCGCGGTTCCGGGACGGATCTGCGATTCAGCATCAAGGACATCGGTTCGGTCCCATGCGGGGGCGCGCATAATATTCCCGATGGCGAGGTATTTAGTTGTCCGGTCAAAAATTCTGTCGAAGGCCATGTCACCTTCAACGCGCCCACCATCTATCAAGGAGCAACTTTCGACAATATCCGGCTTGAGTTCAAAGCCGGAAAAATCGTCAAGGCTACCAGTAGCAACACAGCGCGGCTCAACCAAATCCTCGATTCCGATCCGGGCGCGCGGTACATCGGCGAGTTCGCCATCGGCTTTAATCCGCACATTCTCGAACCGATGCGGGATATTCTTTTTGATGAGAAGATCGCCGGCTCATTCCATTTCACACCCGGCCAGGCATACGAACAGGCAGACAACGGCAACCGCAGTCAGGTTCATTGGGATTTGGTATGCATCCAACGCAAGGAACGCGGTGGCGGCGAGATTTTGTTCGACGGAAAGCGTATCCGTCGCGACGGCGAATTTGTTCCGGCAAGCCTCAGGAGCCTGAACCGCCAGGCTCTCCTCAGCTCCGGCACGAAACGCGGCCGGAAATCCGATTAAGCGCCTCTTGATGAACCGCATCGCGAGATACCCGTTTCGCGATGCGAAAATCTTCCGACGCTGCAGGCTGGGTATGCATCCGTTCTTGCGTAGGCACACGATTCCTGCAATTCTGTAGGACTTGCTGAGACGCCACACTTGCAACATACACATTATTCATCTGTTTTATTCCTATTCTCTATGATACTCGTTACTGGTGGCCTTGGCGTTATGGGGACGACCCTCGTCAAAGGCCTAATTGAAAAAGGCAATCAGGTTCGCGTCCTGGATATCCCCAATCACCCACATAAAAACCGTCTTGATGGCACTGGAGCGGAGGTGGTCCTCGGAGATATTTCTAAGGCGGAAAGTCTCAAGGGCGTTTTCGATGGCGTAAAAACCATCTACCATCTCGCAGCCGTTCTGATCAGCCGCGATCCATCGGTTTTCCAGCGCGTGAACGTCAATGGCACGCGCAATATGATCGACGGCGGCATCTCGTGCGGGGCCGAACACTTCATCCTCGTGTCCTCGATATCCGTCACGTATCCCTATACGACCCCGTATTCGCTCTCCAAGCGCGAAACGGAACGCATGCTCAAGGAGCAGGATAAAATGAAGTGGACCATCATTCGTCCGACGCTCGCGTACAACGAATACGGCGGCCAGGAATTCATGATGTACATGGATTACCTGAAGAAATTTCCTTTCGTGCCGTTTATCGGAAGCGGTACAGCCCTCAAGAACCCGGTCTGGGTTGAGGACTTGATGCGCGGCTTTCTCGCCATCCCGAACAACCCGGCAAGCTACGGAAAAACTTACCCCTTCTGTGGCGGAGAAGCCATCGCGATCAAGGAACTTGGAAAGTTGATGCTCAAACATCAGGGCATTTCCAAGCCGTTCGTTCATTTGCCATTGTGGATTTGCAAAGGGCTTGCTGCGGTGATGGGCGCCACGATGAAAAATCCGCCGCTGACATGGAATGCCATTGCCGGCATTTCGCAGGAGGCCAACCCCAATTGGTCGGAAGTCAAAGCCGACCTGGGTTACAACCCAATTGGCGTCCGGGAAGGGCTGCAAAGATGTTTCCCCCTGCCGACAGCAAAAAACGCTGAAATCGCACCGCAACGATAAAATTGCGCCGCAGATGCGGTGCGTGAGGTTTCAGGGCGAGGCGTTGGTCGTGAGCCGTTGCACGGCCGCATCAATGGCACCGGCATCGAGTCCCGGTTTCATGGCCCGCACATAATGAGTAAACGCATCACTCTCGATTCCGTAAAGCAGGCGCGGTTCCGCAAAAAACTCCTCCGACTCAGCCAGCTTGAGTAGCCCGCGCGTTTCATCCGTGCGGGACGCAAAGTCCCGGTTGGAATAGCCGAGTTTGAGTGGCCGTCTCTCGTTAATGGCGCGCTTCATGGATTCCGCAAGTTCCACGGCGTTCCAAACGACAATCAGGTCGGGTTCGTACATCGGGGTAAACGTCCAGAAAACAACAGAGACAGGGTCCGGCTCTCCCGGTGCATGTTCGCGCACGGCCTCCGCCGTTTCGCGTGTCGGGGTGCGGGAATGATTCATGACGATCCCCGCTTGAGGCGCAATCCCTGCCGCAAAGACCGCAATAAGACCTCCGCTGAGCGCTAATCGTGCAACGTCGACGGCGACGTGTGACCCCGCGCGCTCTGCCCGATTTGGGTCCCGCACGGCGGCGGGTACAAGCGCCGCACTCACAGCCGCAAGGCCGGCTCCTGCTGCGATCAACAGGCTTGGCAACGCCGTGATGAGATACCAATAAAACAGGAGCTTCCCGCTCAAGGCCGTGTGCGCAATGGTCAACGGTGCGGTAGCAACCAATGCCATTGCAAGCCAGCGGTACGGTTGCTTTGCATTCCATAAATCCGCGACTCCCGTAAGAATAAGAACAGGAAACAGCAGCAGGCTCCATGCAACCGTCAAGGCGGCAAGCCATGGCGGTCCCGGACGCAGCACGCCTAACAGTAGTGGGTTGCCCGTTTCACCAGGATCCCACGGCATGCCGGTCGCAAGGTAGCACCATGTGTCAAAAAGCCATACCAGAGTAGGCGCACCCTGAGCCCGGTCTTCCTGCAGATAAACCCACACCTGTGGTAGGCTCGGCCCCATAAGGGGCAGGAAAAGAATAAGCGATACTACTCCCGCAACCCCCAGCCGTGCAAGACCGCCAAAGCGAAAGTTCGGCGCACACGGCTGAAATATCACACCGAGAAACAAGGCAAGGTTCAACGCGGCAACAAAATAGATGGCACCAAGAAACGATGCCATCAGCGCAAACTGCGCGGCTCCGAATCCGAGCCACCAGCGCCACGCCCCTGTGCGCAGGGCCATCGCCGCAAACGCAAGCAATAAGGGAACCAGCAAAAGCACAAAGCCGTACCCACGCGCCTCGGCGCTGTAGCGCAGATGCCATGGGTGCACGCATGCAAAAAGCATGGCTGCCACGCCTGCGCCGGGGCGACCCATCGCTGCGAGAGCCAGTCCCAGCGCGGCGATTCCCAAAGTGCCTGCAATGAATGCCGGCAGGCGGATTGCCGTCTCGTTAAAACGGCCCTCGCCGGCCCCGGTCAGACTGCGCCACGCGTCCAGACAGGCGCGGCTTGCAACCGTGAACAACACGTGGTTGTTACCTTCGCGATTGCCGAACGCCGTGTCGTTCCATGTCGCAGGCTCGAAGACCGCAGGCGCCAAGCCTTGTTTCTCCCAGTCGCCCATGCTGTACCGCCGCAGTGTGTAGGCTTCATCGCTGTATATTCCCGTGTCCATGCGCTCCCAGCGCAAAGCTCCGCCCGCAGCCACGGCTGCCAGCATCGCTGTCCAGAACCACCATCGCAGCGGTGGTATTGGGGTGGTTGCACCCGGCGGCACCGGGGCGGGCAGTCGGCTGTTCCATAACGGGCGAAATACAGCGAGCGCAAGGGCAAGCAATGTCGCTGCCGCCACGCCACCCGTGAGTCCGGCCCGCACAAGATCGTCGAGTCGGGGGTGCGTTCCGGCCGCATAACGTTCAGCAACCTTCTCTGCTGCTCTAAACGTGTCCTTGCGATGCTCTCGATAGATATAGACAAGCAGAATGGTCAGCAGCGCGACAACGACAAGATCCGTGGCTGACCACGGGCCAAAACGAAGGGGCCACTTCCGCCGCCGCCCATTCAGCTCGCGCATGTCGCCCGGAGTTGCGACGTTGGGTTTGGGTGCATCTGTTTGCGGCGGTTGATTCTCTTCAGGCATGGAGCGCTCTAGTGTGTCTCTTAATTGGCGCTGCGTCGCGCGTCAACGCCGCGTGCGCATCGGAATGCGCGCAAGCGGTCCATGACGTATATTGCGCAGGATGAAAAGGAATTGCGCCGCCTCTCACGTCTGCCCGGGATACACACTCGTGGAATTGCTGGTGGTTATCGCAATTCTCGGTGTGCTCATCGCGCTTGCGGCCGGCACCGTATCTTCCATGCGCCAACGCGGAGATCGGGCTGTAGCCACAGGAAATATGCGTCAGATTGGCGTCGGCATCAGCCTTTACACGGCAGAAAACAACAAATTGCTGCCCGGCCCGCTGTGGCCCGGTCAGATTCCCGTCGCCAACTCGGAACGTCCCGGCAGGTTGGTGGATTATCTTGCGCCATATCTTGGCGTCGATACAGATGCCGCGCCATCACCCCTCGCTCTCTTTATCCCGCCAGCTTACCTCAAGGCAGCACCTGATATCCCCATCCACGATGCGCGCACTTATGTCATCAACACGGCACTCGCAATGGATGCGGGAGAGGAAGGTGCCGTCGCGCCCTTCGGCAATCTTGCAGCAGGCAACAAAAGCGTTTTATCCCGCCTGCAGATTCCGAATGGCGCATGGGCGTTGTCCGATGCCGACCAGTTGCATCCGCGCGTGGCTGCCGCGCCGTGGGCGACCAACACCCCGCCGCGCCCTGTCCACGGCAATCTGCGCCTCGTCCTGAGATTCAGCGGCGCAGTTGTGGAGCTCGATCTGGACGACCCCGAATTGGCGCAGCCATGAAGCTCCTGCAACCGCCCTTACAAGCCCGGTTTGGTGTGCTGATCCATTGCAAGAAATGAGAATTCATCCGCACAGCAGACACGCACGGGGGAAGGGTTCGGCATGGTCATGGCGATGGCTCGGCGCAGGTGCGTTCGCGGTGGCAGCAGCGGTTTTGTTTTTGTATCTGATAGCGGGTTCCCCGGATCGTTTTACAGATCTTCGCGAGGATCTGCGGCGGCAGTTTCCGGATGTAAAAGTCATTACCACCGAAGCGCTCGCTCAAACGGTTGTCCCCGACTCGCTACTCATTCTCGATGTGCGCAGCCCTGCTGAATATGCCGTGAGCCGAATCCCCGGTGCGCAACGCGTGGATGACGCGGCGTCATGGATTGTCGGCGAAGGCGCGTTGGCACATCGCGACCGCCCAATTGTTGTGTATTGCTCCGTCGGCGTGCGTTCCGCCTCATTCGCGCGTGCGCTGCAGGATGCGGGATTCAGGGATGTGCGCAATCTCGATGGATCGCTTTTCGCCTGGGCATCTGAGAATCGTCCCGTGGTTAACGACGCCGGACCGGCGTCCGGCGTGCATCCCTATGATTACTGGTGGGGCCAATATCTGCCTCGGCATTTCTGGCGTTGGACCACGGAGGATTGATATGGCGCCCGCGCTCAGGCATACCTTATCCAGTATATAACTTCTTTAATCTATGAAGTTCGGTCTTGGTATGCTTCTTACAGCCATCGCGTTGTTTGCGTGGGATTTCGTATCGTAGAGCGTGTTGCCATGGCAGGCGGCCATTCTCAAAGCGTTTCCGGACGAGGCCGCCGTCGCGCAGTTTGTCGATACACAGATCGAAGAATCCGGCGTTTACCAGTTGCCGGGTGCCACAACCGCCGAGGGTGCCGTGCGTCCCATGGATGAATGGGGTGAGGCCTGGAGAAAAGGACCGTACGTGTCCGCATTCATATCCAAAGGGCCGCAGATCATGGATATGAATCAATCCCTGTTGGGATCGTTTTTGATCCAGCTCGCCGCTGCGCTTGTATTAGGATTCATCCTTCTGCTTGCGCGGGCGCCAGGTTGTGGTGCGCGACTTTCAATCGTGTTCCTTGCAAGCGTTTTTGCGGCGATTATGTCATGGTTGCCGCCGTGGAATTGGTACAATTGGCCGCTGGATTATATCGGTGTATACATCGCGCACTTGCTTGTGGCTGGCATCATCTCCGGGACAATCCTGGCCGCCTTGGTGCGTCCTGTGCAAGCCGGAGCGGGTGCGTCGTCACCCGCAGCCTGAGTCGTCTTCGAGGTGTTGTCCTCGTTGCCGGATGTCTTGCGGCCGCTGGCTGCAGCTCGACTCCGCCGTACAATTACCGCCTCGAACCCGGC